>MGNZ01000016.1:0-5395 GCA_001795235.1 Chloroflexi bacterium RBG_16_64_32
TCGACAGGCTCAGGGCAGGCTCCTTCGACAGGCTCAGGGCAGGCTCCTTCGACAGGCTCAGGGCAGGCTCCTTCGACAGGCTCAGGGCGAGACCTGAGCGCAGTCCGCCAACGCCTGGAGGAGCGCGAGCGGCTGCTCTCGCCGCACGCGGCGAAAAGCTTCGAGAGCCGGGGCCGGGAGACGCCGGAGGAGCCGTCGCCGGTGCGGACGGAGTTCCAGCGGGACCGGGACCGCATCCTCCACTCCAAGGCGTTCCGGCGGCTGAAGCACAAGACGCAGGTGTTCATCGCTCCCGTGGGCGACCACTTCGTGACGCGGCTGACCCATACGCTGGAGGTGGCGCAGATCGGGCGCACGATAACGCGGGCGCTGAACCTGAACGAGGACCTGGCCGAGGCGGCGGCGCTGGGGCATGACCTGGGACACCCTCCGTTCGGGCACGCCGGCGAGCAGGCGCTCGCGGACGAGCTGCGATCGCTCCGGGGCAGCGCTGAGGCCGGGCCACCGCCGGAGGGGTTTCGGCACGCTGAGCAGAGCCTGCGGGTGGTGGACACGCTGGAGCGGCTGAACCTGACGTGGGAGGTGCGCGACGCTATCGTCAACAGCTCAAAGGCGCGGGAGGACATCCTGGCGGAAGGCTACGGGACGGCGGCGACGCTGGAAGGGCGGATCGTGAAGGTGGCAGACGCGGTAGCCTACATCAACCACGACATAGGGGACGCGATGCGTGCGGGCATAATCGCCGAAGAGGAGCTGCCGCCGGAGGTCACGCAGACGTTGGGAGACCGCCATTCGCAGCGCATCGACACGTTGGTAAAGGATGTTGTAGAGTACTCCTGGTCGGCGACAGGTCTGGGCGAAGGGCCGGCCCGCATCGGCATGAGCGAGGGGGTGCTGGCGGCGGCCAACATCCTGCGCGAGTTTATGTTCCAACGGGTGTACCTGTGGGAGGGACGGCGCGAGGAGGCGGATCGCGCGAAGGAGGCGGTCCGATTCCTATTTCGTTACTATCTCGCGCGGCCTGAGGAGATCGCGAGCGACTTCGTCATCGCCTCGGACCCGCCATGGCGCCGGGTGGCGGATTACGTTGCGGGGATGACTGACAGGTTCGCCCTGGACGCGGCGGCGCGGCTGGGGCTGCGGGCATAGTGGGCGAGACTCTGCAAGGGCGAAACATATTTTCTAATACCGTAACTTTTCAGCCGCTGTTTTGTTCTATAATGTGGAAGTCAACGGCTGTGGTAAAATACGTGCTCCAGGTGGCGGGCTACCAGACGCTGCTAGGGCCCAGCGTACTGACCGGACGGTTTTCCTCGTGGAGGTAGGGCAGACGCCAGGGCGATGAACGAAATAGAGGAGGTCAAGGCACGGCTGGACATAGCTGACGTCGTCGGTCAGTATGTCCAGCTCCAGCGGGCAGGCCGAAGCTACAAGGCGCCGTGCCCTTTCCATAGCGAAAAAACACCGTCCTTCTTCGTCTCTCCTGACAGACAAAGCTGGCACTGCTTCGGCGCCTGTGGCACGGGCGGAGATGTGTTCTCCTTCGTCATGCGCAGAGAGGGGATCGAGTTCAGCGAGGCGCTGGGAGTGCTCGCTGCCCGTGCGGGTGTCGCTCTGCCCGAACGCCAGCGCCGGCCGGAGGAAGAGCGCGAGCGGGAACGGTCGTACGCGGCCAACGAGGCGGCCGCCCGCTGGTATCACGAGCTGCTGGTGAGCGGCGATCCAGGCAAGGCCGCGCGGGAGTACATACAGGGGCGCGGGGTCGACGAGCCCACAGCGGAGGCGTTTCTCGTGGGGTTCAGCCCGCCATCCTGGGAAGCGACCCGGGAGCAACTCCGCGAACGAGGCTTCTCCGACGCCGAGCTGCTCAGCGCCGGCCTCCTCGTCGAGGGAGACAAGGGGCTCCACGACCGTTTCCGGGGGCGGCTAATGTTCCCGATCCGGGATGCGCGAGGCCGGTTCGTCGGTTTCGGGGCGCGGGCCCTGGACGACAGCGTACCGAAATACTTGAACACTGCGCAGACGGCAACGTTTGACAAGGGTAGTATGCTATACGCCCTTGAGCGCGCCCAGGACGGCATCCGTCGCGAAGGCTGCGCCGTAATCGTAGAAGGGTATATGGACGCGATCGCCTGTCACCAGCGCGGATTCGACAACGCGGTGGCGACGATGGGAACGTCGCTGACGGAACGGCAGGTCCGCCTGCTGAAACGTCAGACAGGTAACATAGTGCTGGCGCTGGACGCGGACGCGGCGGGCAGCGAGGCGGCGCTTCGGGGGCACGAGGTGGTGGATGAGGCGATGAGACAGGGTTCAGACCGGGAGACGGTGCCGGTGTTGACCTGGCGGGGCCTCGTGCGCTACCAGGACGCGGCGTCAGTGGACCTCAGGGTAGCGGTGCTGCCTGAAGGCAGCGACCCCGACGACGTCATCCAGTCCGATCCGGCGGCCTGGCGGGAGCTAATAGCGGCAGCGCGGCCGGTACTGGACTACCGGTTCGACGCTGTGGCGACGAGACATGACTTATCGATGCCCCGGGGAAGGTCGGAGGCAGTGCAGGAGCTGCTGCCGCTGCTGGAGCCGATAACGGACGCTGTTGTGCGGGCGCACTACCTTCAGCGGCTCTCCCGCCTTTCACTGGTGAGAGAGGCTGAGCTATCGCGCATGGTGAGCCGCCGTCGCGGAAGCAGGCGGCCGCCCGTATCGGATATGGAGACGCCGTCGTTAGATAATGCGCGGGGTGATACCCGGCGGGAGGGGTTCCTACTGGCCCTGCTCCTGCGGTTTCCGCACTTGCGGGAAGCAGGTCTGGAGTTTCCGGACGTGCTGCTCACCGAGAGCGAAAACCGCGAGGTGCTGGCGGCATGGAAGCGGTGTCCAGAGTTAGATGTGGTAAAGAATTCGCTTCCGGAGGAACTGAACGGGTATCTGGAGCGTCTAGTAGACTGGAGGCTACCGAAATACGCCGTAAAGGAGGCGGAGGCCGCGCTGTTGGACTGCCGCCAGCGACTCGAGCGGCGTCAGGTGGAAGCCGAGAAGCAGATGACGGCGGCGCTGCTGGCGGCGACAGAGGAAGAGCTGGGCGCCTCATCCCTGGTGGAGGCCGTAGTTTCCGACACTGAAGACGCGGATGAGACGGTGAGGGAAGCGGTCAACCTTCACCGGAGAGACCTGGAGACCGGACTTAGACTGCACGGAAAGGAAGGGAACGTTGAGGGCGGCGGAGCCGCCAAGACGACTGTCAATGGCTAGAGAGTTTAGGGAGCATCGAGACCCGGTCGATCACGCACGACAAAGAGAGCTGCTTGCCGACGATCTCGTAGAGGACAACGTGGACGATAGCGACTCCGACGACGAGTCTGTGGAGGAGTTGGGCGGCGGCTTGCCTGCGACGACGGAGGAGAATGCGGAGGAACCGGCTGTGGCTCCCCGCATAGCGTCTCGCACGGCGATAGAGCTTGAGGAGTGGGGGCAGCCTGCGGTCGAGAAGCTGGAGAAGGAAGCGGCGCGGGAGATAGCGAGCATCCAACTGGAGGAGGGGATCGACGACCCGGTCCGGATGTATCTCCGCGAGATCGGAAAGGTGAATCTCCTCACGGCTGCGGACGAGAAGAAGCTGGCGCGGTCGATGGAGGACGGCGACTACATCCAGCGCATCGAAAACGCGCACTATGAGATGACCGGCCGGAAAGCGCGCGGGGTGGACGTACTGGTGAAGCTCTTCGTTCATTTGCACGATGTTTCCAGGACCTTAAACTTCACGGCCAGGCACCTCAAGCTCAACAGGCTGTCCCTGGGAGAGCTCATGGAGGACGCCAAATTCCGAGCCACGGTGGACGGCGAGACCGATGAGGAGCTAGCGCAAAAGCTGTCAGCCCGCCTCAAGGATGACGATGCCGCTGCGAAGCAGCTTCTGGTGCGGATCTCCACCATCACGCACATACTGACACCGGACCTTGTGTCGCTCGCCGCGAAGGTGGCCGGCGGGGAGAAGGCTCTCCTGCCGCCGCCGGACTCACTCGAAAACAGCCTCCTGCCCCATGAGGACACGCTAAGGTCTGACTTCCAGCGGTTGAAGGAGGAAGGATTCAGGGCCGAGAAGCGGCTTACAGAGGCCAACCTGCGGCTGGTCGTAAGCGTTGCCAAAAAGTATATCGGCCGCGGCATGTCGCTGCTGGACCTGATCCAGGAGGGCAACATCGGCCTCATCCGCGCCGTGGAGAAGTTCGATTACCGGAAGGGATACAAGTTCAGCACATATGCCACCTGGTGGATCCGCCAGGCGATCACTCGCGCAATCGCGGACCAGGCGCGCACGATCCGTATCCCCGTGCACATGGTGGAGACGATCAACAAGCTGGTGCGCATCAGCCGGCGGCTGGTGCAGGAGTACGGCCGGGAGCCGACGAGCGAGGAGATCGGCCGGGGGATGGAGATCGCGCCGGACCGGGTGCGGGAGATCATTAAGGTATCGCAGGAACCGGTGTCGCTGGAGACGCCCATCGGCGAGGAGGAGGACTCGCACCTGGGCGACTTCATCGAGGACCAGGGGACGATGGCGCCTTCGGAGGCGGCCTCGCACCAGCTACTGAAGGAGCAGGTGCAGGACGTGCTCAGCTCGCTGACGCCGCGCGAGCAGAAGGTGCTGGTGCTGCGCTTCGGCCTGGAGGACGGCCGCAGCCGCACGCTGGAAGAGGTGGGGCGGGAGTTCAACGTGACGCGGGAGCGCATCCGGCAGATAGAGGCGAAGGCGCTGCGCAAGCTGCGACACCCCTCGCGCAGCAAGAAGCTGAAGGACTACCTGGAGTAGAGTCACCACGCCATGAAGTTCCTGGTGACACTTGAGAAGGACGAAGACGGGTACTACGTTACCGAATGCCCATCGTTGCCGGGCTGTGTGAGCCAAGGGCAGACGCCGGAAGAAGCGCTGGCCAATATCCGGGAAGCGATCGAAGGGATCCTTGAGTTGCGGCTGAGGAAGGGCTTGCCCGTACCGGCCGTGGAAGTATCAGAGATCGAGGTCGCCGTGTAGTGAGGCTTCCGCAAGTGTCGGGGCGGGACGCGGCGCGTGTCTTCGAGCGCGCCGGTTTTGTTTTCGATCACCAACGAGGCAGTCACATGATCTACTACCGAGAGGCGGATGGCAGACACCTATCGATTCCCGACCATCGGGAGCTAGGACGGGGGCTCCTCCGAAAACTCATCAGGCAGGCAGGTCTGACGCCGGAATCGTTTGTCCGCCTGCGGCGGGAATGAAGAGCGCGCGCTGGCGGCGCGCCTGGAGCTGACTCCCTGCAAGATTGCTCGAATTAGCGGCAAGCAAGGTTAGTCGCACTAGCCCTTGACACAAAGTTGATGTCTAGGATCCTGCGGAAGCCTCTGGAAGAAGTCGCAG
>MGNZ01000016.1:5420-5561 GCA_001795235.1 Chloroflexi bacterium RBG_16_64_32
CGACCGCCGAAAGGGAAGACGTGGGTAGGATTTCAACATCTGGCTGCTGAGCAGAGAACGGTGGGCTACGCGCCGCCTCCCTCATCGAAGTTACGGGAGTACTGGAGGATGTTGTCGTTGAACCCGTAGCCGGCCCTTTCC
>MGNZ01000016.1:5645-9247 GCA_001795235.1 Chloroflexi bacterium RBG_16_64_32
GCCGACGCTCGATCTCCCGGACCAACGCCATGGCGACGCCTTGGCGCCGCACCTCAGGGTTGGTGGACAGGCGCGCTATGTTGGCGCGCCAGCCGTCCCAGCCGCCGATGACGGTCCCGATGATCCGTCCTCCCGCCTCCGCGACGAGGAAGAGATCCGGGGAGAAGGCGTGAAACGCCTCCAGGTATTCGCGGCGGTCCGGCAGGCTGGTGTGGCGATCGATGGACGCCCATAGCCGGATGATGGGGTCGAAGTCGTCGGGCCGGGCTTCGCGGATCGTGTAGTCAGGCACTTCGGTCTGTTTCTCCTTCTTCGCGCAAGGGTAATACGGGTGCGGGAGATACGATTGTAGCAGGCACAGCGCTTACGTCCATCCCTGGCGGGCCGGATGACGGCGGTTGACGGGCCGGGGCGTCCGGGCTAGCATCAGAGATAGAGATGCCTCTGTACGAGTACTACTGCAAGCGCTGCCAGGAGCGGTTCGAGCTGCTGCGGCCGGCGAGCGGCATGGACGACCCGGCCCAGTGCCCCAAGGGACACGCGGGCGGCGAGAGGGTACTGTCCACGTTCGCCGCGTTCACCCAGGGAGGCGATGGCGACAGCATCGCCCTGGCCGGGAATCCGTGCGCCGGTTGCAGCAGCGGCGCCTGCTCCACCTGCGGAGTGCAGAACTAGCGCGGCGGCCGGCGGGAGTCAGGGCGTCGCCACCCTGGTACGAGCCCAGCTCCTGGGTCTGGCCTAGCGGGTGAGGTGGCGGGGCCGCGGGGGTGGCACGCGGTGTCGCGGCTCCAGGGCACGACGAAACGGCGCTCGATGACCTGCAGGCTCCTCCCCATCCTCCTGAGACCTCGTCCGATACAGGTAGAGCGTCGACGCGGCAGCGATGAGAAGCACCTGGAGAAGGGTGAAAGCGCCGATGAGGACCGTCATATCGAGCCAGAAGTCCCGCGGGAACATCTGGATCAGGTGATCGTTGGCGGGGCTCAGCTTCCAGAGGTCGTTAGTGAAGGCGAGGAAGTGGAACTGCCGCCAAGCGCCGTCGAAGCCGAGGGCCGCGATGGCGCCGATGGCGCCGGCCAGAGCGACGGTGAACACCGAGCCGTAGAGGAGGGCCTGGGCCAGCACCCGCACCGGCCCTGTGGCCAGGAGCGCTACTACCAGGGTAAGGGTGAGCGCCACCGCCAGCAATTGCACGGTGAACAGCCCCTGGACCAGATCGCGCACGTCGGCCAGGTGGACAGTCTCGCGGGCGTTGAACAGGTCTTCATCCTCGCCCCTGGCGTTAGTTACGACGATGTGCAGCGGCCCAGGGTCGTCGCTCGTGAGGTAAGACCGCAGGTCGCGGTTGGCGCTGATCAGCTCGCTCTCGGGGATGTCGGCGGCAGCGGCTGCGCTGTACTCGCGGACGGAGTAGTCGTAGACGCGGACGTCTGAAACGGCGAACCGGATGTTGGTGGCCACCAGGGCCACCGGTATGGCCAGAACGAGAACGGTGAAGGCTATAGAGCGAAAGAGGCCCAGCCCGGCCTCCTTTTTACTGCTTGCCGATCCACTCACTATATCCATTTACTATACCCATGGTAGGAACGGCGAATTCGATTTGTCAACGACTTCGGAGACGGGTTATCATGCTTTGGCAAGATTTTCGAAAGGGCGTTCCATATGAAGCCGACCAAGCGAGAGATGCGCACGTTCAACGGGCTGCGAAAGGTCATCGCCACTCTACGCGGGCCGGACGGATGCCCCTGGGACGGCGTTCAGACCCACCAGTCGCTGCGTCCGTACCTGCTGGAGGAGGCGAGCGAGACGTTAGAGGCGATCGACAGCGGCGATCCGGCGCAGCTCTGCGAGGAGCTGGGCGACCTGCTGTTAGAGGTGGTGCTGCACGTGCAGATCGCTGAGGAAAACGGCGAGTTCGGACTGGCGGACGTTGTCAACGGCGTGACCGAGAAGCTCGTACGACGGCATCCTCACGTGTTCGGCGACGCGACCGCGGAGACGCCGGCCGCCGTGGTGGAGCAGTGGGAAGACCTGAAGCGGGAGGAGCGCAGCGGACAGCCGGCCTTGACCGGCATACCGGTGACGCTCCCCTCCCTGGCGTACGCTCAGGCCATGCAGCGGCGCGTCGCCCGCGCGGGGTTCACCTGGGAGCGCGTGGAGCAGGCCTGGGACGCATTGGAAGAGGAGATCGTGGAGCTTAGAGAGGCCGAAACCTCGGAGGAGCGTCGCGAGGAGGTGGGGGACGCGCTATTCGCGCTGGCCAGCCTGGCGCGTTGGCTAGAGGTGGACGCCGAGGAGGCGCTCCGCTCCACCTGTCGCGGATTTCAGGACTTGTTCCAGCGGGTCGAGGCCATGCTGCGAGAGCAGGGGCGCGAGCTGACCGAGATGACTATGGCAGAGAAGCTGGCGCTGTGGGAGGAGGCCAAGGGCGCCCCACGTCGACAATGACGTGCGCCACCAGCCCGGAGCACGTGACTCCGGCCGCGGTTTGTCGGGTCGGGCGCCTCGTGATACGCTGAGCGCACCGTCGCCCCGGAAGGAGGCCCACCATGACCCAACAGCAGGAGAGCGCCGTGCCTGCCGGCAGGCAGGTTGTCACGCCAGAACGGTTCGCCAGCGGCATGACCTGGCAGCAGTACCTGGACCACATCAAGCGTAACCGCGAGAAGTTCGAGTACAACTACAGCGAGACGGTGCTCACCGCCGATGAGGCGGAGGAGTTCCGCTCGCTAGCAGCCAGACAAGACGGCCCTGCGAAGGTGATGGCCCTGGGCGAGGACTGGTGCCCGGATGTGTTCCGGGGCCTGCCGGTGATGGTACGCGTTGCCGAGGCGGCGGGGCTGGAGCTGCGCATCTTTCCCCGCGACGACAACCTGGACATCATGAACGAGTTCCTCAACCGGGGCGAGCACCAATCGATTCCCGTGTTCGTGTTCTACACCGACGACCACCGGTACATCGCCCACTGGACCGAGCGGCCGGACAAGGCTAACGCCGAGTTGGGTGAGATGGCGGCGCTGGCCCAGGGCAAGGACCGGGAAGAGGCGCGGGCCCTGTACAACGAGTTCCAGCGGGGCCCCAAGTGGGCATCCTGGCGCCAGGCGACAGTGCGAGAGCTGCGCCAGCTGCTCCAGGAAAAGTGCGGCTAGACTTGACGATCCGCCTCTCCTGCAACGCGGATTCGGCAGACGGCGGCCACAGAGGAATCCATGGGCGCGCCTTGAGCGTACCACTCGTGTGAACTCCGGCCCATGTCCTGTCGGGCTGTAACCGGGAATCAGTATCTAGCGGGGGTAAGGCGCTATGCTCAAGGGACTGCTTCTGCGGCCCGCGCTGCCAGGAGTCGCTCTGTTCACCGTGGCTGTGGCCGCCGTTTTCGGGGTTATCGCGCTCTCTCTCCTATCCCCACCCTTTGGTGGCGGTCAGGCGGAGGCTGCCACGGTCACTGTCAGGGTGGGGGACAACTGGTTCTGCGATCCCACCGGGCCCCAGCCCTGTACCCAACCCCACGACACGACCGTTAGCGTCGGCGACACCGTCGTCTGGGAGTGGGGGGCGGGCGGCAGCGGGACCGCCTTCATTCACACGACAACGCACTGCGC
>MGNZ01000016.1:9411-9528 GCA_001795235.1 Chloroflexi bacterium RBG_16_64_32
AGGATTATCGTGCAGGCGCCGGCGACACCTACGCCTACCCCAGCCTCCGTCGGCGGCATCGCCGACTTCCCGGACGTCGACGGGCCGGTACTGGGCGCCACTGGCTCCTCCGACGGC
>MGNZ01000017.1:0-2468 GCA_001795235.1 Chloroflexi bacterium RBG_16_64_32
CTATAGTCCAATGAAAGTGTCACCGTTAACGGTTCAGTGAAAATGTCACCTCATGGACACCGAGGTGACTTTGACCGTACGAGAGCAGAAGCGTCTATGGGTGATCATGGAAGTCCTTGCTGATCGGTGGAGTGCCAGGCAGGGTGCGGCTCAGCTTGAGCTTTCGCTGCGGCAGATGCGCCGTGTTCTGGCCGCCTACCGCAGCGACGGTCCTGCTGGCCTGGTGCACGGCAACCGGGGACGCCCTTCCCCGCGGCGCATCCCTGCGGAGATGCGCGAGCAGGTGCTCAGGCTGACCAGCACCAGCTACCCGGACTTCAACGACCACCACCTGAGCGAGGTGCTGGCCGAAGAGCACGGCCTGTGCCTGTCCCGCTCCAGCCTGCGCCGCATGCGTCGTCAGGCGGGCTTGGCCAGCCCTCGCAAGCGACGCGCCCCTCGTCACCGCAGTTGGCGAGAACGCGCCCCGCAGCCCGGCATGCTGCTGCAGCTGGACGGCAGCCAGCACGACTGGCTCGAAGGCCGTGGGCCACAACTGTGCCTGATCGCCGCCATCGACGATGCCACCGGCGAGGTCCCTTGGGCTCTCTTCCGGCCCGAGGAAGACGCCGCCGGCTACTTCCTGCTGCTGCAGCACCTCTCCCGCACTCATGGCCTTCCCCTGGCCGTCTATGCTGACCGCCACACCATCTTCCAGAGCCCCAAGAAGGCCTCCATTGCGGAACAACTGGCTGGCAAGCCCCCTCGCAGCCAGTTTGGTCGCCTGGTGGACGAGCTGGGCATCCGACTCATCCCCGCCTACTCTCCTCAGGCCAAGGGGCGTGTTGAGCGCCTTTTCGGAACGCTGCAAGATCGCCTGGTCAAGGCTCTACGCCGGGCCGCGGCCGCCTCGCTCGAAGACGCCAACCAGGTCCTGCAGCACTTCTTACCCCGCTTCAACGCCCGTTTTGCGGTTGCTCCCGCCCAACCAGAATCCTGCTACCGCCCCTGGCCTGCCGGCCTCCAGCCGGACAGCGTCTTCTGTTTCAAACACGAGCGCGTCGTCGCCAAGGACAACACCATCTCCTTCAACGGCCATCGCCTGTCCATCGCCTCTCCCCCCAGTCGCCGTTCCTACGCCCACTGCCGTGTCGAGGTCCGCCAACAACTCGATGGCCAGCTTCTGGTCTGCTACCAGGCGACGCCTTTGGCGCGCTTCAAACCCCTCGACCCTGGGCCTCCTCCGGTGGGCAAGTTCACACCTGCCAGCCCACCTCCCACCGCCCAACCCCACACCGCGAAACCCCTCCCGCGCAGCAAACTCCCCCGGCGACCTTACAAACCGCCGCCGGATCATCCATGGCGCAAACCCTTCATCGTTCATGCCACAGCGAACAAAAGCCGGGGGTGACATTTTCATTGAACTATTCGGGTGACATTGTCACTGACCTACAACATGGTAGCTAAGTCTCGGTGTGTATCCCAAGAAAGTTGGCATTCGTGGTGAGGCCAGCGCGCTGAGCGGACGCCGAGCAGAGCGAGGCGGCAGTCGAAGCGCGCTTGCCGTGGTTTGAACGCTCCTTCGACTGCGCTCGGCTTCGCCTCGCTCCGCTCTGGATGCTCCCCTGCCTACCAAGATGGGATGCACCCTCTGCACACGTCGAACTATGGCCGGCAGAACCAAAGGCCCAGGGAACTGAGCCAGCGGGCGAGGGCCGGATGGCGGGCGAAGCGCAGGAGGCCGGGGCCGAGGCTAGGGCAAGCAGAGGGCGCCGAGCCGATGGCCAGGGAAGCCGATTCCACAAAGGGACGATTCGGGCGTCTGGGCGTAGGCCACAAGCCGTAGGCGAGACGACCGGATCCATCGGGCAGCCGACCGTAGGACAAGTTGTAGGCGCGCACGCTCAGGTAGTGGATTTCGTCGACGAGGTAGCCATCCGGTGTGAGAAACCTCACGCTGTCGCCGTCGTCGTTGAGGGCCAGGCCGGTCTTGCTTCGGAAATAGGCGACGTAGCCGCCCGGAAGGATGGTGTCGCCAGGAAGGATGTAAGGCCGCGAGCCGCCGTCGGCGATGTCATCGAGCATCCAGCCGCGTAAGAAGACATCGCCTGGGCCAAGGTTGTGAAGCTCGATGAACTCATCGCCGCTGGTCACGCCCCCGTTACCCTCCCAGTCGTAGTGGGGGCGAATCAAGACCTCGTTGATGACGATCCGGCCCTTGATCCAAAGCGGCGGCGGGGGAGGGGAGTTCGGCCCGCGAGGTGTGCCCTGGATCGGATTTCCGGCGACGTCGTGCCCGATGCCGGCGAAGCCGGTGAAGCTGTACCAATGATCCGGCGCATCGGAGCCACCGCGGCGCTCCATGCTGGCGCGCGAATCGGCGTCTCCCTTCGGCCATGGCCCGCCGTCCGCGTTCGCGCTGTCGATCAACGTTCCTAGGGGATCGCGCAGCCACAGTGTTTCTCCGTCGTTATGCAGCGAACCCGTGT
>MGNZ01000017.1:3042-4938 GCA_001795235.1 Chloroflexi bacterium RBG_16_64_32
ATATCGACGACCGTGGCGTCGTCCGTGCGTTCGAGCAGGAAGAATCCGAATCCGGAGATTGCGCCCGAGAGCGCCACATGGATGTCGCCGCCGTCCGACAGGGTCCATCCCGTGAGGTCCACCGGCAAGGCGCCCGGGTTGTGCAGTTCGATCCACTCGTCGTTGGCGGAGGCCAACGTGCCGCTCCAGGCGACTTCGTTGATGCGCAACGGGCCCGTTGGGAATGGCGTAACCGTGGGGGTCTCGGTTGTGGTCGGAGTTTCGGTGAATGTCGGCGAATGGGTGGCGGTTGGTGTCGGGGTCTCAAGCGCAGGCGTATCGGTGGGTGTCAAGAATGGCGTGGACGTCTCGGACGGTATCTGTGTGTCGGTCGGGAAGGGCGAGGCGGAGGTCGAAGGTTCTTCGTTGAGCGGTGGGCCGGGCGGAGGTTGGTGCTGGGCGATCCAAGGAGGCAGGCCGACGAGCAAGGACAGGCAGGCGATGCGTGCGCCGCGTGCGAAGCCTTGACGGAGAGCGACCCAGGCCATGCTCCCCCCAGCGGGGCGGATGGCATGGTTCTACAGTGGGTTGCATGGAATGTCAAGCGATTGGGGCGAACCGGTCATCTTCGCAAGCGTGCCGCCACGAGTTTCCTGATCTCCGCCACAGGCCCCAGGCGCCCAATCCGCGTGAGCAGGCGATACCTGCGTCCCGGAATGCAGATCACCTTCCCGCGCTCCAGCGCGCGCAGAGACTCCCCGACGACTTGCCCGGCCGTCATCCACATGAATCCCGGGACCCTGGCGCGGACGTTCAATCCGGCGTATTCTGGTGTCGCGTGGAATTCGGTGAGGGTGAAACCCGGGCAAAGGGCCTGGACACGGACTCCCGTCCCGATCAGCTCGGTGTGCAACGCCTCCGTGAAGGCGTTCAGGTAGGCCTTGGTGGCGGAGTAGGTGGCGTTCCCCCGCAATGGAAAGAACGCGGCCACCGAGGAGACGTTGATGATGGCTCCCCGCCCTCGGGCGATCATCCTGGGCAACACCGATCGCGCCAAGACGGCGCTGGCTATGATGTGCAAGGTAATCATGTCGTGTTGCTTCTGAGGATCCATTCCAACGAAACGACCGCGCGTCCCGAATCCGGCATTGTTGACCAGGATCTCCAAGTCGTCGAGTTCGGCCGCGCGCAGCCGCAGGCGCTCAATATCGGAGCCTTTGCTGAGGTCGGCGCGCAGGACTTCGACGGATACGCCGTATTCTCGCAGGAGCTCCTCGGCCAGGGCGCGCAGGCGATCCTCACGGCGCGCCACAAGCAACAGCCTGTGACGCCGCGCGGCAAGCCGCCGGGCGAACTCTGCCCCGATGCCGCTCGAAGCGCCGGTGATCAGCGCGGTCCCCTTTGCGTCGGTCTTCGTGGTCACGTCGCTGCTCCCCTTCTTATTCTGGGTGCGGCTATTCCCTGTCGTATGACCTCGAGTGACGGGCCAGGAACCGAGAAGCGGCAACCAGCGTCTATGGGTTGGGATGACGACGGCTGGCCGAGGAAGTCCATCGGGCTTCCTCGCCCAGTCGACGAGATCCTAACCCACAGACGATAAGGAGGATCAACATGAGGTTTCGTGCGCAAGTGCTCGGGTCGCTGTTCCTTCTGGGATCGTTCTTCGCCGCGGCCTGCAGCTTGGATACGGCGCGGGGAGCGCGCAAGGAGCTGGATCAGGGGAGAGAGCAATGGGAATCGCAGGGCCTCGATGACTACCGTTACACGCTGCGGGTCGGCTGCTTCTGCCCACCTGAGGTGACGGATGCGGTGGTGGTTGAGGTGCGCGGCGGCGCCGTGGTTTCGCTGGAATACGCCGCCGGAGGGCCCGTGGGGCATCCCGAGTGGTTCGCCCTTTACGACACCGTCCCTGAGCTC
>MGNZ01000018.1:0-2106 GCA_001795235.1 Chloroflexi bacterium RBG_16_64_32
GCCCTCGTGAGCCAGAGCGCCCCGCTCAGCGTTCCCCCGACCACCACCACGATCACCCCGATGAAGATCACCGCTTCGACCAAAGCTGCCCCCTGTGCCAACCCGAGAGCGTGTCCAGCCACGATAGACTAGCACATTTTCGCAACGGCTGGTGCGACAAGCGGAAGCGCTGGCGAACGTTCAGGCGGACCGGCTAGGCAAGGTTAGAGCGTTTACGCGGAGGGTGGCCCAATTAGGCCCGGATAGGGGGTGACAAACTCTCAGACCAAAGACAACCCCCTTCGTGTCCCCTTGACACCATCTGCCCGACCTGTTACCCTATTGTCAAATAAGATAGTGTACGCGATACACTAACGCGCCGCTGGAAAGGTCGCTGCCCATGGCCCCCAGGACCGAGACAAGAGAGCCACTACCCACCGTCACCGAGGACACGCTCCTCAACGAGGCCATGCAGTGCCCCACCGACCGCCCGCTCGACACCCGCCCCCTCGCCGAGGAGCGCGCCTTCGCCTTCTGGCAGAAGGACATCCCCGAACGCTACTGGCGCCTGGACGCCCCCCAGATCATCGCCCGCATCGCCGCCGCCCGCCGCAGGCTCGGCTCCCGATGCGTCGTCCTCGGCCACCACTATCAGCGCGAGGACATCATCCAGTTCGCCGACGTCCGCGGCGACTCCTTCAAGCTGGCCCAGTGGGCCTCCCGGCAGCCCCAGGCCGAGTTCATCGTCTTCTGCGGCGTCCACTTCATGGCAGAGTCCGCCGACATCCTCTCCCAGCCCCGCCAGAAGGTCGTCCTGCCCAACATGTCCGCCGGCTGCTCCATGGCCGACATGGCAGACCCCGAGGACGTCTACGCCTGCTGGGATGAGCTCGCCGAGGCCGGCATCACGGACGTAGTCCCCGTCACCTACATCAACTCCGCCGCCTCCCTCAAGGCCTTCTGCGGCCGCAACGGCGGCATCGTCTGCACCTCCTCCAACGCCCCCAGAGTGCTCGACTGGGCCTTCCAGCGGGGCCCGCGGCCGAATGACCGCTCAAATACTCCTAAAGTGCTCTTCTTCCCGGACCAGCACCTGGGCCGCAACACCGGCCTCAAGCGCGGCGTCGCCCTGGATGAGATGCCCGTCTGGGACTACACCCTCCCCTACGGTTCCCTCGGCGGCAACGCCCTCGAGCAGCTCGAGCGCTCCCGCGTCATCCTCTGGAAGGGCCACTGCTCCGTCCACCTCCGCTTCTCCCCGGAGCAGATCGAAAAGGCCCGACGCGAGCACCCAGGCATCACCGTCATCGTCCACCCGGAGTGCCGCAGGGAGGTCGTCCGGGCTGCCGACCTCGACGGCTCCACCGAGTTCATCGCCAAGACCATCGCCGAGGCGCCCTCCGGCTCCAAGTTCGCCGTCGGCACGGAGATCAACCTCGTCTCCCGCCTCGCCCGCGAGAATCCGGACAAGCTCGTCTTCTGCCTGGACCCCGTCGTCTGCCCCTGCTCCACCATGTACCGCATTCACCCGGCCTACCTCTGCTGGGCCCTCGAAGAGCTGGCCGAAGGCCGCATCGTCAACCAGGTGGAGCTTGACGATGACACCCGCCGCGACGCCCGCATCGCCCTGGAGCGCATGCTGGCGGTGAAGTAGCGATGCGTAGCCCCCGGCCTGGGGAGTGCAGAGGGGCGAAGCCCCTTTGCCGGGGGTCTCAGGGGGTGTCCCCCTGAACACTTCTTCCTACGACTACATCATCGTCGGTTCCGGCATCGCCGGCCTCTACGCCGCCCTCCTCGCCCGCGAGCAACCTGCCGGTCGCGGCGGCTCCGTCCTCGTCCTCACCAAGGGCTCCGTTGACGACTGCAACACCCGCTACGCCCAGGGCGGCATCGCCGCCCCCATCGGACCCGACGACTCACCTGAAAAGCACCTGGCGGACACCATCGCCGCCGGCGCAGGCCTCGTCGACCCCGAGGCCGCTCGCGTCCTCACCGAGGAGGCCGCCGACCGCATCGACGACCTCGTCCGCTTCGGCGTCCCCTTCGATACCCTCCACGGCGAGATCGCTCTCGGCCACGAGGGCGCCCACTCTTTCCCCCGCATCCTCCACGCCGGCGGCGACTCCA
>MGNZ01000018.1:2260-4911 GCA_001795235.1 Chloroflexi bacterium RBG_16_64_32
GCCCTGGGATGCGTCATCCTCCGCTCATCCTTCGACAGGCTCAGGACGAG
The DNA here is from genome assembly GCA_001795235.1 of Chloroflexi bacterium RBG_16_64_32. GTDB lineage: Bacteria > Chloroflexota > Dehalococcoidia > SM23-28-2 > RBG-16-64-32 > RBG-16-64-32. The sequence continues at coordinate 2,311 of MGNZ01000018.1, forward strand.
GGGGAAGTGAGGCCGTGCGGAAGGGCATCCTCGGCGTCCGCGGCCTCCACACGGAGACCGGCGAAATCACCGAGTACGCGTGCCGCCACCTCATCCTCGCCACCGGCGGCGCCGGCCAGCTCTACCGCGTCTCCACCAACCCCGCGGTCGCCACCGGCAACGGCATCGCCCTCGCCTACCGTGCCGGCGCCGAGATCATGGACATGGAGTTCTTCCAGTTCCACCCTACCGCCCTGCGCATCCCTGGCGTCCAGCCATTCCTCATCTCCGAGGCCGTACGAGGCGAGGGCGGCGTCCTCGTCGATACGGACGGCGTGCGCTTCATGCCCGGGTACGACGACCGAGCCGAGCTCGCCCCCCGCGATATCGTCGCCCGCGCCATCGTCGACCGCATGCAGAAGACGGGCTCCGATCACGTCCTCCTGGACGTCACCCACCTCGACCGCGCCCGCGTCACCGCCCGCTTCCCCCAGATCTACCGCTTTTGCCTGGACCACGGGCTCGACATCACCCGCGAGCCCATCCCCGTCTCCCCCGCCGCCCACTACACCATGGGCGGCATCCGCACCAACGTCTGGGGCGAGACCAGCATCCCCGGCCTCTACGCCTGCGGCGAGTGCGCCTGCACCGGCGTCCACGGCGCTAATCGACTCGCCTCCAACTCCCTCCTGGAGACCGTGATCTTCGCCAAGCGCGTGGTCAATCGCACCGTCGAGCAGCCGGGCCAGGCCGCGGAGCCCGCCTCCAGCGCGATCGACCTCTCGCAACCGGCGCCCGCAGAGGCCTGCCCTGCCTGCCCGGCCAGGGAGCCCAGTCGAAGGGCGCCGCCCCTCTCGCGCGATGCCCTCCAGTCCCTCATGTGGGACCACGTTGGGATCATCCGCAACGGCGATACCCTCTCGCGCGCCCGCGCCGCCCTCTCCGCCTGGCATGCTTCCCTCTCCCCGCCGACGGACCGCCCCTCACACGAGCTGGCCGACCTCGTCCTCTGCGGCCGCCTAGTGTCCGAGGCCGCCTTGCTGCGGCAAGAGTCCCGCGGCGCCCACTACCGCTCCGATTTCCCCCAGCCCCGCGAAGAATGGCGACGCCACATCATCTTCCGGAAAGTATCTGCGCAGTAGCCTTGCTCATCCCCCTGATGCGCGCTATCTTCCTTGCAGCAGTACCCTCGGAGTGTCTTGCCAATTGAGCAACTCCATACGAACAGTCACCTCGTTTTCCCCCCAGGAAGTGCTCGACGCGTTCGGGCGCCACTGTGTGTCGGGCGACTGGACCGTCGAGTACCGAGATCGCGAATCCATTTTCCTCAAGAAAGGCCCAAGCGGAGCCACCGGCTGTCTCCTGCTGGTCTTGTTCCTCCCGCTAGGTTTGGCCTACCTCCTGACGGACTCGGGCAGGGGAAAACTCACCGCCCGCGCCTGGACCAATGATGAGGGCGACACGGAGCTCGAAATGGAGTGGGAGAATGCGGGACCACGTCGACAACTTGAGACCTTTGTCGAGTGGCTGAAAGAACAGGAAGGCGAGGAGCGAGACGAAAGTGCAGATCCTGACGATGAGGATGAGACGACGGTGAGCAGGCGGCGGAGAAAGCGACGGAGGCTTTGACAACGCCGCATACTGTCAGGAACCGAGCGCCTACCGGCTCATGACCACGCCCGACCTCCCACCACACGTTGTACGGGCGACCCTGCCTGCGGCAGGCAGGCTTTAGGTCACCCAAAAGGCCGGCATGACGGAAGACCCCTGCGTCCCGCCACCCGAGGACCACCTCCGCCGCCTAGCCGAGATCGCCCTCGCGGAGGACCGAGCGGACGAGGACATCACGACCGCCGCCCTCGTCCCCGACGACCAGCGCGGCCGAGGCGTCATCATCGCCAGAGCGGAGGGCGTGCTCGCCGGCCTGCCCATCGCTTGCGCGGTCTTCCGCGCCGCCGACGCCTCCCTCACCTGGCGGCCCCACGGGGAGGACGGGCGTCGCCTAGCCCCCGGCGACCGCGTTGCCACCATCGACGGGCCGCTGGCCTCCATCCTCCGCGCCGAGAGGGCGGCCCTCAACTTTCTTGCCCACCTCAGCGGCGCCGCCACCGCCACCGCCGCCGTCGTCCGCGCCCTGGACGGTACCCCCTGCCGCCTGCGCGACACCCGCAAGACGATTCCCGGCCTTCGCGCCCTGGAGAAGTACGCCGTCCGTGTAGGCGGCGGCGCCAACCATCGCCTCAACCTGGCTGAGGGCGTCCTCATCAAGGACAACCACCTGGCCGCGCTGCGGGCCCGGGGCACCGGCATACCAGACGCCGTCCGCCTGGCCCGCGAGGCCATCGCCAACCTGCGCATCGAAATCGAGGTGACGACCGTCGACGAGGCTCGCCTGGCCCTGGACGCCGGCGCCGACGAGCTCCTCCTGGACAACATGCCCCTGGACGCCATGCGCGAAGTCGTCGCCCTGGCCGCCGGCCGCGACCCCAGGCCGATGCTGGAGGCCTCGGGCGGCATCACCCTGGACAACGCCCGCGCCGTCGCCCGTACGGGCGTGGACTACATCTCGGTCGGCGCCATCACCCACTCGGCGCAGGCGCTGGACATGAGCCTGGAGGTGGA
>MGNZ01000019.1 GCA_001795235.1 Chloroflexi bacterium RBG_16_64_32
TCAATGGCCATCCCAGGCTGGCCTGCCGCACCCGTACGAAGGAGCTCCCGGGGAAGATCACTCTTCATCCGCTTCCCTTCTTTCGCCTCATCGGCGACCTCTCCGTAGACACAGGAAGCTGGTTCGCGGAGATGGCCCACCGTGTCGAATCATGGGTGCACACGGCTAAGGGTTTCAATCCCGATGGGGAAGAGGAGCGGATGGCCAACGAGCAGGCGCTGGCAGTCTACGAGCTTGAGCGCTGTATCGAGTGCGGCTGTTGCGTCGCCGCCTGTGCCACTGCCCAGATGCGGGATGACTTCCTTGGGGCGGCAGGCCTGCTCCGCATTGCCCGATTCTGGATCGACCCCCGCGACCAACGTACTGACGCTGACTTCTTCGATGTGGTAGGAACCGATGCCGGTGTCTTCGGCTGCGTCGGTCTGCTGGCCTGCCAAGACTATTGCCCGAAGAACCTGCCCTTGATGGAGCAGCTCGCCTACCTGCGTCGTAGGATAATGCTTGCCGGTCTCCGCTCGGCTGTCGGAAAGAGGGATCGACGACCAAGGGAGGGGACGGCGATCCGCTAGACTGCGCCCGCCCGCTGCGTCGTGGTGATCCCGACCGAACGCGAAGGGGTGCGACCGGATGTGCCCGACGAGCACGTCTATGTGGCCGCCTCGCCGGTGCGAAGTCACTTGACGGCTCTGGGTAACCCACCTCATCTGCGGGGGCGGAGCAAGCGCTGCAAAGGGTGACTATCATCACTGTTTCTCCTCGGCTCGCGACAACATAGGACGCGCTGGCCATCAGCCAGTCGAAGAGGAGTGTCAGGCAAAAGGGACGCCGCAACCGATTCCACCCACCACCGATCTGCCCGCAGAGTCTCTAGGAAGGCGAGCCTGTGTGCCGGGCCAACCGCCTGCACCTCAGCCAGCAGTACCTCCGAGAGGCAGACGAGGAATCTGCTGCACCCGAGCCCGCACCCGCGCCTCCTGGCGGGAGCATAATCAGCTAAGGGCGGATCACAGCTTCAGCTTGTCGAGGACGCCCTTGACCGAGACGGTATGGCGGTCGAAGCCCAGGTCCGGGGGGTCGATCCCCAGGGCCAGGCCGATGAGCTGGGTCATGTGAAGGACGGGCATTCTGATCCTGGTTCCGCGCTGCTCGCCGGCTTGGGGCTGCACGCCGTCGAGGTTCATGTGACAGAGGGGACAGGGGGTGACCATGCAGTCGGCCCCCTTCTCCTCGGCTTCAAGGGTGTGAGTGCCGACCATCGCCGCTGAGTTCTCGTCGTTGACACCTACGAGAGGGTAGCCACAGCAGAGGGTCTTGCCGCGGAACTCCACGACCTCCGCGCCCAGAGCCTCTATGAGGGACTCTAGGCTCGTCTTGCGTTCCGGGTGCTCGTCGAAACCCAGGGCGGCCGAGGGCCGGACGAGATAGCAGCCGTAGAACGGGGCCACCCGAAGGCCCTTCAGCGGCCTGACTACCGCATCCCTCATCGCGTCGAGGCCGTAGTCCTCCACCAGGATCCAGAGCAGGTGGTTCACCTCCACGCTCCCGCTGTACTCCATCCCCTGCTCCGCCAGGTTCTGGTTTATCCGGGCCAGGTAGTCGGGTTTCTCCTTCATCCTCTTCCTGGCCTGGCTAAAGACACCCTGGCAGGTGCTGCAGATGGTCATCAGCGGGAGGCCCATCTCCTCGGCCATGGCGAACGTGCTGGCGTTGAGGGTGTCGGCGTAGATGAGGTCCTTCGCTTGAAGGATGCCGGAGCCGGTGCAAGGAGCAAGGCTCAGGTCCTCCAGTTCGATTCCCAGCTTGGCGCAGACTGCCGCCGCCGTGATGCGAAGTTCAGGAGTCCCCTGCCGGGGGACGCTGCAACCAGGCCAAAAGGCGTATTTCATCCTCCAGAACCTTCCCAGAGACTATATCCAGCTCGTCTCGCGCACCGTCTTCTCGAACTCAAGGGTGTGGCGAGCACCCAGAACCTGGTCGTACCCCTGCTCGATGGCCTTCCGGCGGAGGGCGAGAATCTGCTCCATTGGGGCGACGCCCTTGGGACAGACCTCCATGCAGATGTTGCAGCGGGTGCAATCCCAGATGCCCTCGGCGCCGCTCAGGACCTCCAGGCGGTCGGCATCGGCGCCGTCCCTCGGGTCGGCGACGAACCGGTAGCCCTTGGCCAGGGCTGCCGGGCCCAGGAACGTCTCATCGGGCGGCTTGCCCAGGCCCAGCTCCGTCTCCAGCACGGTGCAGTCGGAGACGCAGGCGCCGCACATGATGCAGCCCGCGACGTCGGCCAGGGGGCGCATTACTTCGTGGGCCACCAGGTACTCCCGCTCCGGAGGAGGCCCCTTGGGCTGGAGCCAGGGATCTACCGCTCGCACCTTCTGCCAGAAGGAGTCCATGTCCGCCACCAGGTCCTTGATGACGGACATGTTGCTTACAGGCTCGACCACGATCTCATCGCCATCGCCTGCCAGTGCCTTCACCTTGGTCTTGCAAGCCAGCCGCGCCTGGTTGTTGATACGCATGGCGCAGGAGCCGCAGATGGCGCTGAGACAGGAGCAGCGTAAAGCCAGGCTCTCGTCCACTTCCTCGCGGATCTTGAGGAGCGCCTCAAGAACAGTGGCGTAGTCCGGTACCTCCAGGGCGTAGGACTGATAGCGGACACCGTCACCCGATTCGGGATCGAACCGGCTGACTCTCAGCTTGACTTCCATCAGTAGGCCCTTTTCTCCGGCTGCCAGCGGGTAATGGTGACGGGAAAGTAATCGAGGCTGGGCCCCTCCGGAGTGTGTCGGACGAGGATGTGCTTCAGCCAGTTCTCGTCATCGCGCTCGGGAAAATCGCGGCGAGTGTGTGAGCCGCGGCTCTCCGTGCGATGGAGGGCGGCGTGAGCGATGGCCTCCGCCAGATCGAGCATATCGCCCAACTCCAGGTGGAACAGGAGACTGGTATTGAACACCCGGCCCTTGTCCTGCACCCTTACTCGTTTGTAGTGCTCCTTGAGCTCCGTCAGCTTGGCCAGCGCCGTTTGCAGGCCTTCCTCGGTGCGAAACATACCCACGTGCTGGTTCATCGTCTGGCCCATCTCCATCCGGATGTGAGCCACGGTTTGGCCGCTGTAGGGGCACTCCAAGATCGCCTTTATCCTATCCTCATCGCGGCTGACTAGCGCGTCCGAGATGTTGACCGGAGGGACGCTGCCAGCGTATTCGGCAGCAGCGGCACCGGCACGACGGCCAAAAACGATCGTCTCCAGAAGCGAGTTGCCCCCCAGACGGTTGGCCCCGTGAACGGTGACACAGGCGCATTCGCCAGCGGCGTAGAGGCCGGGCAGCAGGCTTGCGCCGTGCACATCCGTCTTGATGCCGCCCATGAAATAGTGCATGCCGGGCCGAATAGGTATCGGCTCTTCGATGGCGTCCACGCCGGCGATATCCAGGGCCAGCTCGTGGATTTGGGGCAGGCGCTCCAGGATCTTCTCGCGACCCAGGTGGCGCAGATCCAGGAGGATGAAGCCGTCGACACCCCGCCCCTCGTCGATCTCTGTCTGCTCGGCCCGCGACACCACATCACGTGAGGCCAGTTCCATCATCTTGGGGGCGTACTTATCCATGAACCGCTTGCCTTCGGCGTTGAGCAGGTAGGCCCCCTCGCCCCGTGCCCCCTCCGTTACCAGGATGCCGTTGCGCAAGGCGGTAGGATGATACTGGACGAACTCTACATCCATAAGGGCAGCGCCCGCTCGATAGGCCAGAGCCTGGCCATCGCCTGTACAGATCAGGCTATTGGTCGAAGGCTCGTAGACCCTGCCCAGGCCGCCTGTGGCCATGATCACTGCCCTGGCGCCGAAGGCCTGCAACTGGCCGCTCCGAATCTCCATGGCCAGTACGCCTCGGCAGGCGCCATCTTCGACAATGAGAGAGGTGGCAAACCATTCCTCGTAGACCTGCACCCCCGCCTGCAGCAGTTGTTCGTACAGAACGTGCAGTAGGACCTGACCGGTGATGTCGGCCACGTAGCAGGTACGGGGAAAAACGGCGCCCCCGAAGGGCCGCTGGGCGATGCGACCGTCCTCCCGGCGGGCGAAGACGGTGCCCATGTGCTCCAACTCGATGATGTCCCCCGGCGCCTCTTTGCATAGGGTCTCGATGGCGTCCTGATCCCCCAGGTAGTCGCTCCCCTTGACGGTGTCGTAGGCGTGCTTCTCCCACGAATCGTCCTCACTCAGCGCGGCATTGATGCCCCCCTGGGCCTGCGTAGAATGGCTCCTGACGGGATGAACCTTGGACAAAACGGCCACGTCGACCCCGTTGCGGCGAGCCTCCAGGGCCGCCCGCATCCCGGCCAGACCTGCGCCGACAACTACTATGTCATGCTGCGGCAAACATCCCTCCTTGAGCCGAAGCCCATTCTATCAGTCGGGCCGTCCCCTATTCAATAGTGAAATCGCGCACTTTTGCCCACGCCCACACTAGACTGATGATGGACTTCCCGTCCCGGATCTCCCCGTTCCGCACAAGCCCAAGCGCTTCCGCCAGCGACAGCCTCACCACAGTGAGATCTTCATCCGGGTCCGGGCGCGCCTCCACGGGCTCGAGTCCGGTGGCCAGGAATACGTGCAGGTATTCTGTGCAGAATCCCGGCGATACGTAGAAGCCTCCCAGCCGCTCCAGGTGACCTGCCCGCCGTCCGCACTCCTCCGCCAGCTCGCGCCGGGCCGCCTCCTCCGCAGTCTCGCCTTCGTCCACGCCCCCGGCCGGCACCTCCAGCAACGTCTCCCCGGCAGGCAGGCGGTATTGGCGCACCAGGAGCACATCCTCTCCCTGCACCAGCGGCACGACGGCGGCCACCTCGCCGTGCTCCACCACCTCGCGCGTGGCCTTGCGCCCCCCTGACAGCTCCACGGTATCGACCCGAAGGTTTACCACCCGCCCTTCGTACAGGCGCCGGCTCTCCAGGACTTGTTCAGGGGATGGGTCGGACAACGGCGTCTCCGTGCGCGCTAGGGTCAGCGCCTATTTGGGCCCACCGCGCTTCTCTTCGAACGTCTGGGGGTACTCGGAGGCGTTGATACCTTTTAGCCACTCCAGCCTCTCCGCCAGGGCGCCATAGTAGTCCGCGGGATCGGAAAGTCGCAGGAACCGGGCAACGTAGGGGCTGCGACAGACGGAGACGGAGTCTCCGCTCTCTAGCGAGCGGTTGACCTGCCCATCAATGGCGACGGTGGCGCCTTCCTCCATGCTCACGACCAGGTCTATGACCGCGTCTTCAGGCAGCACCATGGGCCGCCCCGGCACCAGGTGTGGCGCCACCGGCGTTAGCACGATGTGACGCGACTCCGGATGAAGGATGGGCCCCCCGGCGGACAGGGAGTAGCCCGTGCTGCCGGTGGCCGTGGCCACGACCACGGCGTCGCAGCGGTAGACGGCCAGGCGGCGGCCGTCCACCGAAGCGTCCAGGTAGACGGGTCGCCCCGCCGTGGAGCGACCCACCACCACATCGTTCAACGCCTGGAATGTCTGGCCCCAGGCCCGGACCTGGGCCTGGAGCATCGCCCGTTCCTCCACTCGCCCCTCGCCCGCCAGCACTCGCGGCAGCAGCTCCATCAGCTCCTTGGGCCCGATTTCGGCCAAGAAACCGAGGCGCCCCATGTTCACGCCCAGGATGGGCACCGCGTGCGGCACTATCGCCCGCGCCGCCCATAGCATTGAGCCATCGCCGCCCAGGCAAATGATGAGGTCCGTACCTTCGATCTTCTCCATGGCGGCTGAGTGGTCCCAACTAGAGGTCTGCCACACCTCGTCTACCTGCTCGGAAAGAGCGCCGCGCAGACTATCCAGCAGCTCCTTGGCGCCGCTCCAGCGGGCGGCGATAAAGACGCCGACCTTCTTCATCGACACGCCTCCCGCAGATGGAAGAAGAACTCTCGATTTCCCGCTGGGCCCAGTAACGGCGAGGCCACAGGGCCCCGGATACGCAGACCGTTCTTCACACACCAGACTGCGAACCTACCGATAAGCCTGGCGTGCATCTGTGGGTCGCGGATGACGCCGCCCTTGCCGACCTCACGCTTGGCAGCCTCAAACTGAGGTTTGAACAAGGCGACAATACCTCCTCCAGGCCGGAGAAGACGCCTCGCCGTCGGAAGCACATGTCTCAGGGAGATGAACGCCACGTCTGCCGTCACGATGTCAACGGGCTCCGGCAGGCTATCCAGATAGCGGGCGTTCACGCCCTCCATCACCACCACCCGTGGGTCCTGGCGCAGCCGGAGGTCCAGTTGGCCGCGCCCCACGTCGATGGCGTAGACTCGCGCGGCGCCGCGCTGAAGGAGGCAGTCCGTGAAGCCTCCCGTCGATGCCCCGATATCGGCGGCGACCGTGCCCGCGACATCGATCCCAAAAGCGTCCAGAGCGTGCTCCAGCTTGTCGCCGCCGCGACTGGCGTAGCGCGGACCTTCCACCAGACGCAGCCTCGCGCCCTCGTCCACCATGCCAGCCGGCTTGACAGCCCGCTGGTCATCCACCAATACCGAGCCCGCCATCACGGCAACCCGTGCCTTCTCGCGGCTGTCGACGAGGCCGCGCTCCAGAAGCAGGACATCCAGCCTCCGTTTGCTCATGACACACCCCAGG
>MGNZ01000020.1 GCA_001795235.1 Chloroflexi bacterium RBG_16_64_32
GGTCGGCGGGCCGCCGCCGGCCATGTTGAAGTCGTTCCAGACGCCGCTGGAGTGGATGGTGAAGGCGAAGTAGTAGACGCGGCTGGGGTCGCTGTCGGCGTCCTTGGCGGCCAGGGTAGCGTCCAGGCGGGCGGTGGCCTCCTGGGGCGTCTCGCAGCGCGGCGTGTTGCCGCCGCAGCCGACGGTCACGCTGCCGTTGAAGTCGATCTTAGTGACCTGCACCCCGTCGCCGTAATCGGCCCGGTAGACGTAGTACGACGAGCGGCTGTTGTTGATGCCCGCCGGCTCGTCCTCGATATGGCCGTCGTGGTCCTCGAAGGAGATGCGGTAGCCCAGGCCGGCCGCCGCGTGGTCGATGATCGATTCGGCCTGAGCGTCGCCCAGGGCGTCCCGTTCCAGCTTCCAGCCGCCGGTGTAGGTGAGGCCGCCGTTGACCGGCTGGCCGTTGCGGAGGACGGTCTGGGCGGCGTTGTCGAGGTCGGTGAGCTTGCGAGAGACGCCCTCGGCGGTGTGGGGGCTGTTGTACCAGCAGAAGTTGGTGCCGGAGTAGTAGATGCCGTGCCCCTGGATGCCGAGCTCGTAGCCCAGGGCCTGGTAGTCGTACCTCTGGAACAGCTTGCCGCCGTAGGTGGGGTCGGCCTCCGTCTGCCAGAACTCCCCGGCCGGTTCGATGAACAGCTTGGGCTCGCCGCCGAACGAGTCGCGGTAGTTCCCGAGTATCTCCCGCAGGAGGTCCGTTCCTGCGATGTCGACGGCGAAGGACGGAGGGGACGGCTGGCCGGGCGGCGGCAGGGGCAGCGTCTGATAGACGAGATCGGTTGGGCAGGTGGGGCTGCCTTCGGGCTGACCCATATCTCCCTCCACGTGGGTCATGACCACCACGTACAGGGGCTCCGCTGCTGAGGTGGAAGCGTCTCGCGTTAGCAACAACAAAGCGCCGGCCGCGGCCACCAGGCCGGCCAGCGCCACCCACGCTACGGTGATACGGGCATAGCGCCTCGCGCCTGCGTTCAATTCTCCCTCCTAGGCCCGGGCGGGCAGACAGATTCCACGCGTATTATATGCGGCCGCCGTATGAGGGTGTCATTAAGAAGCCATTAAGGGACCGTTAGAGCGCCTTAATGTAAGCCCCGTGCCGGCCGCGCCGCGATTCGGAGGGAATCCTACCACGGGGCAGCCCGTCTTCCGGTTAGACGGCGGTAACATAACGGTTAGAGTTAGATTAGGCGCCCACCCGCTCACCCTGAGCCTGTCGAAGGGCGAGCCCCCGTGTCGCGTGTCTCGCGCCTCGAGTTTTCGTGTTTCGAGTTTCGTGTCCCGTGTCGCGCGTCCCACCTCCTTCCACCTTCCCGCTTCCACCTTCCTCCTTCCTTCCCGTATACTGAACCCAGAGGTGGTCCTTATGGTAGTGGAGACCGGTACCAGCACCGTCAAGCGCGGCCTGGCCCAGATGCTCAAGGGCGGCGTTATCATGGACGTCGTCACGCCGGAGCACGCCAGAATCGCGGAGGAGGCCGGCGCCTGCGCCGTCATGGCCCTGGAGCGCGTCCCCGCCGACATTCGGGCCGCCGGCGGCGTCGCCCGCATGGCCGACCCGGATGTCATCGTCCGCATTATGGACGCCGTCTCCATCCCGGTGATGGCCAAGTGCCGCATCGGCCACTTTGTGGAGGCCCAGGTGCTGGAGGCCCTGGGCGTCGACTACATCGACGAGTCCGAGGTGCTCACCCCCGCCGACGAGGCGCACCACATCAATAAGCACCCGTTCAAGGTCCCCTTCGTCTGCGGCTGCCGCGACCTGGGCGAGGCGCTGCGCAGGATCGGCGAGGGCGCGGCGATGATCCGCACCAAGGGTGAGGCCGGCACCGGCGATATCGTGGAGGCCGTCCGCCACATGCGCGCAGTCTGGGACGGTATCCGCAAACTGAAGTCCCTGCCCGAGGATGAGCTCATGGCGGAGGCGAAGGCGTTAGGCGCTCCCCTGGAGCCGCTCAGAGAGACGCGCGAACTGGGCCGCTTGCCGGTGGTGAACTTCGCCGCCGGCGGCGTCGCAACCCCCGCCGATGCGGCCCTCATGATGCAACTGGGCGCCGAGGGCGTGTTCGTCGGCTCCGGCATCTTCAAGTCGGACGACCCCGCGCCCCGTGCCCACGCCATCGTCAAGGCGGTGACCAACTACAACGACCCCGCCGTCCTCGCCGAGGTCTCGCGTGGCCTGGGCGAGCCGATGAAGGGGCTGGCCGTCAAGGCACTGAGCCAGGAGGAGCTCCTGGCCACCCGCGGCTGGTAGCGCGGGCCCGAACGCAGCGGAGGGTCTTAATCCTCGATGCCCAGACTGGATGCCTGAACGCCCCCGCGGGCCCGCGCCATTTGGGCGCATCTGCGACTAAGCCCTAGGTTTTGGGGTCGTGAATCATCCCGTGGCGCGCTAGAATAGGGTTGAAGTGACAACCATTGGGGTTCTGGCTCTCCAGGGCGACTTCGTCGAGCACCAGGCCGTCCTCCGCCGCCTTGGCGTCGACGTGCGGCAGGTCCGCACGCCCGACGGGCTGCGTGGCCTGGACGGACTGATCATACCCGGCGGTGAGACCACCACCTTCTGCCGCCTTGCGCAGGACTTCGACCTCCACGAACCGCTGCAGGCGGCAACCAGAAACGGTCTCCCCGTGTGGGGCACATGCGCCGGGCTCATCGTCCTGGCCCGGCGACCCGCCGGCCTCGACTACCCCACCCTCGAGGCGATGGACATCACGGTCAGGCGCAACGCCTTCGGCCGTCAGGTGGACAGCTTCGAGGCCGATCTCAAAGTACCAGCACTGGACAATTCATCCCCGTCCGAGGACTCACCCCGGCCATTCCGAGGGGTGTTTATCCGCGCCCCCGTAATCGATCAAGCCGGCGGCGGCGTGGAAGTGCTCGCGCGCCTTCCCGCGGAGGCGGGACACCTGGGGGAGAGTCCCGTAGCGCTGCGCCAGGGCTCGCTCCTGGCCACCTCATTTCACCCCGAGCTCACGGACGACGACCGCTTCCACCGTTACTTCCTGGACATGGTCCGGCAGCAGAAAAGGTGATCCAGCCGCACATGAGCCGCGCCCGTCATCCGTTGCCCACCGACCTCGTGGCTCTGATCACCCACGATGGCCGCGTCTTTCCGAACGAGGCCAAGACCTGGGACCGGATGGGTTCGTCTGACGGCGGGCCGCACCCTCTGGGCACCGCCCTGGAGCAGTGGTTCTCCTTCGCCACCGGCAAGCACACATGGGTTAGCGTCCGGGGCGCTACCATTCGCGGCCTCATCTCCGCCCGCCGCCGTGCCAAGCGCAGCGCCTGGGAGGTGGACTGCCTGATCAACGCCGACGAGGACTATTCGGTCACCCGGTCTCTCCTGGAGCGCATGCTCGCCGGCGTCGCCAAGCAGAAAGCCGAGCGCGTGTTTTTGCGCCTGGCCACCGGTAGCGCCCTGGCGGAGATCGCCCGCGGCGCCGGCTTCTTTCCCTACGCCCAGGAGACCCTGTACCGCGCCGACGAACCTGCGCCGACCGAAGACCCGGGCCTACCGTTCCGTCCAGGCTCCAAGGCCGACGCCTTCGGCGTCTACCAGCTCTACAACGCCGTGACTCCCGCCAACGTCCGCGCCATTGAGGGAACCACCTTCCGCGAGTGGCAGGCCAGCCGCGAGCCCTGGGGAGGCACCCCCGACGACTGGGTGCTGGAGGAAGGCGGCATTATCACCGGCTGGCTGCGGCTGCTACGGGCCAACGAGAGCCGCTTCTCCATTCTCGTCCACCCTAACCGGCGCGATGTCGACGCCTTCCTGCAGACGGCGCTCGCGCGGCTGCGGGGCTCACGGTCAGTCGTCTGTCTTGCCCCCTCGCACGGAGACTCGCTGTCCCGCCAGTTGCGCGGGCTGGCCTTCCGCCCCGTGGAAGACTACACGGCCATGGCCAAGCGGCTGGCCAAACACGCCGAAGAGCTGTCTGCTGAGACGAGAGGAGCCGCCGTAACCGCGACCTAGAGCCATGCTGAACATCACTGACGACCTCGACGCGCTTATCGATATCCTGCCGCCGCAGGTGGCCGAAGCCCTGCGCCAGCGTGCCAACAACTTTGAGCTGCTGGAAGTCGTGCTCGACCTGGGGCGCTCGCCGGAGGCCCGCTTTCCCGACGAGGAGGCGATCCTGGGCGATCGCGAGGTCACCCAGGAAGATATCGAATTCGTGATATCCCGCGTGGGCGAGTTTACCACCGACAACCGAGCCGGCATCGAGCGCACGCTCCACCGCATCTCCTGTATTCGCAACCGGCAAGGTCGCGTCGTCGGCCTCACCTGCCGAGTCGGCCGCGCCGTGTTCGGCACCATCCGCATCATCGAAGATCTCGTGCGCGACGGGAAATGTGTGCTCCTGCTGGGCCGCCCCGGCGTGGGCAAGACGACGATGCTGCGGGAGGTCGCCCGCTTCCTCGCCGACGAAATGAACAGACGGGTCGTGGTTGTGGACACATCCAACGAGATCGCCGGCGATGGCGACATCCCTCATCGGGGCATCGGCAGCGGCCGCCGCATGCAAGTGCCCGAGCCCGCCCTGCAGCATCATGTCATGATCGAGGCGGTGGAGAACCACATGCCGGAGGTCATCATCATCGATGAGATCGGCACTGACCTGGAGGCCGCCGCCTCCCGCACCATCGCCGAGCGTGGAGTCCAGCTCATAGCCACCGCCCACGGCAACTCGCTGGAAAACCTCATCATGAACCCAACGCTGTCCGACCTGGTAGGCGGCATCCAATCAGTTACCCTGAGCGACGAAGAGGCGCGGCGGCGCCGCACCCAAAAGTCGATCCTGGAGCGGCGCGCCCCGCCCACGTTTGATGTCCTGGTGGAGATACAGTCCTTCTCCCGTGTGGCCGTCCAGCGAGACGTCGCCGAGGTAGTGGACGCCATCCTCCGCGGCTACGATGTCCCCGCCGAGATACGCGAGCTGGACGGGGAGGGCAACGTCCGCACCGTCAGCTCCCCGGCCGGCGGCCGTCGCGCCCTGGAGAGGCGCGGCGAACCGGCGCCGGCCACTACCTTCAGCGCCGGCATCGCCGCCCGTGATCGTCGCATCCTCCCCTTCGGAGTGTCGCGGGCGCGCTTGGAGCAGGCGCTGCGCCAGACGGGCTTCCCCGGCCGGATCGTGGACGGCCTGGACAGCGCCGACGCGCTGATAACCCTTCGCACTTACTTCCGCCGCAAGCCTCAGACTCTTCGCGACGCCGAGGATCGGGGCATCCCGGTCTACGTCATCAAGAGCAATACCGTGTTCCAGCTTGAGCACTGCCTTCTCTCTATGCGCACCGAGAAGGCCGGCGACCCCGTCGTCGCCGCCCTGCGAGAGGCTGAAGAGGCGATCGGCCAGGTGATGGCAGGGACCGACGCCTTCGATCTCACCCCTCAGAACGCTTACATCCGGAGGCTCCAGCACATGCTGGCCCAGCGCTACAACCTCTCCTCCCGTAGCCAGGGCAAAGAGCCCTACCGCCGGGTGTGTATCCTTTCCAGCGGAACTGATTGATCGTGTCTCCTCGGCTCCGCCGCGGCACGCTGCTCACCCTGGAGGGCGGAGAGGGATCCGGCAAGTCCAGCCAGGCCGAGGCCCTGGCCTCACTGATGCGGGCGCAGGGCTACGCCGTCACCCTCACGCGGGAGCCCAACGGAACGGAGCTCGGGGGCATCGTGAAGGATGTGTTCCAGTCCGCCAGAGGCGGAATCGCCGTCACCCCGGAGGCGGAGCTCCTCCTGTTTGCGGCAGCCCGCGCCCAGCACGTCCAGGAGGTGATCCGCCCGGCCCTGGAGCGCGGCGAAGCGGTCCTCTGCGACCGATACACCGACTCTACGCTGGCCTACCAGGGACACGGGCGCGGTCTCAGCCTGGACCACATCCGCGCCGTCAACCACATCGCCACCGGCGCGCTGCCTCCCCAATTCACGATACTGCTGGACGTACCGCCGGAGACCGGCCTCGCCCGAAAGGACCACGAGCGCCTAGGCGATAGCATCGGCAGGGAATCGTTGGAGTTCCACCAGCGCGTGCGCGAGGGGTACCTGGAGCTGGCACGGAGGGAGCCGAAGCGTATCGCGGTGGTGGACGCGTCGTTGCCAAGGGAGCAGGTCACGGAGGCGGCCTGGCGGCACCTGCAGCGGTTCCTGGACCACCTTTTGTAGGCGCAAAAACAGGGCGGCCCCGGCTCAATCACCGGGACCGCTTATCTGCGGGTCGCCGCACCCCTCCCTTTGGGCTCGCCACTCAGACTCGCGACTACCGCACTGTCTTACGTGTGTCTGTATTCTGGTATTATAAGGTGTTACTTGTCAAGCCGAACCACTACATTCTCTCTTCACCGTTCCTAAACTTTTCGCGCTTGGCCCGTTGCGGCATGGCGGCGCGGGCCGGTCCGCCGGTTATTTCGCCCGTGTTGCTGGCGGCCTTGGCCGATGCTACGATGGCCGTGACGTAAGCCGCGAATGTATTCCGCAGCGTAGATGCCACTTTCGTCCGTATCGGTCCGCGTCCCCGCCACCAGCGCCAACCTGGGACCTGGGTTCGACTGCCTGGGGATGGCGCTGGACATCTGGGCCACCATTACCCTGTCCAAGGACGCAGCGGAGGCCGCGCACCCCCTGGCCCGCATCGCCCTCGACGCCGCCCGCGCCCTGTTCGCCGCCGCCGATCTGGAGCCTCCTCACGGCTACGCAGCCGCCTACGACGGCTCTATCCCCATCGCCCGCGGCCTGGGCGCCTCCGCCGTAGCACGCGCCGGCGGCGTACTCGCCGCCAACGCCCTCGCCGGCGTTCCTTTCGACCGCGAGCAGCTCCTTCTGCTGGCCACCGAGCTAGAGGGCCACGCCGACAACGCCGCCCCGGCCCTATTCGGGGGCCTTCAGGTGGTGGTGCGCGATCGCCAGAGGCTCACCCACGTGGGCGTGCCCCTGCCCCGCGGGTTGAAGGCCGTCCTCCTGGTCCCGGAGCTGCGCATGCCCACCCAGAAGAGCCGCAAGCTCCTTCCTCAGTCGCTTTCTCGCACGGACGCGGTGCAGAACGCCTCCCGCGCCGCTCTGGTCGTGGCTGCCCTCAGCCAGGGGCGGCTCGACCTCCTGGACGAAGCGAGCAAGGACCGGCTGCACCAGCCGGCCCGCGCCAAGCTTTTCCCCGCTATGAATGGTATCTTCGATGCGGCCAGGACGGCCGGCGCCCACTGCGCCTACCTCTCCGGCGGCGGCTCAACCATCTGCGCCCTCTGCAGCGACGGCGAGCAGGCGATAGCGGACGCGATGCTGGAGGCGGCGCGGAGCCGTGAGGTGACCGCGGAGACGCTAATCACCGCGCCGACGGAGCGGCGCGCGGAGATCGTGGAGCAGGCGTAGTGGCCCTCATCGTCCAGAAGTACGGCGGCACCTCCGTCGCCGACGCCGACCGAATGCGCAGCGTCGCCGGCCGCATCGCCCGCCGGTCGGAGGCCGGCGACCGCCTGGTGGTCGTCGTCTCGGCCATGGGCCACACAACCGACGAGCTGCTGGCGCTGGCCCGCCAGATGACAGACAGGCCCGAGGAGCGGGAGATGGACCTCCTCCTCTCCACAGGGGAGATCGTCTCCTGCACGCTCCTGGCCATGGCCCTCAAGCACATCGGGCACCGGGCGGTGGCCCTCTCCGGCGCCCAGGCGGGCATTGGCACCGACAGGCGCTACGGGCGGGCCCGCATCCTGAAGGTGGACCCAAAGCGCATACAGGGGGAGCTTGCGCGGGGCAACGTGGTCATCGTCGCCGGCTACCAGGGGATGACAGAGGAGCTTGACATCACCACCCTGGGCCGCGGCGGCTCCGACACCACCGCAGTCGCCCTGGCCGCCGCCCTCAGGGCGAAGCGCTGCGAGATCTACACGGACGTGGACGGCATCTACACAGCGGACCCCCGCATAGAGCCCAACGCCTCCAAGCTGGACGCGATCAGCTACGAGGAGATGCTGGAGCTGGCCAGCTACGGGGCCACGGTGATGCACCCGCGGGCGGTGGAGCTGGGCGCCGTCTACGAGATGCCCATTCTGGTGGCCTCCAGCTTCACGGACGCCCCCGGTACGCTCATTGGAGGTGCGAGCATGACGAGCCCGTCTGGGATGGAGCAACGCAACAAGGTTTCGGGCATAGCCGCGGACACGGACGTGGCCCGCATCACGTTGCGGGGCGTCCCCGACCAGCCCGGCATCGCCGCTCGGCTGTTCGGCCCCCTCGCGGACGCGGGCATCAGCGTGGACACCATCGTCCAGAACGCCAGCGTGGCCCAGGCGGGCCCCGGAGGGG
>MGNZ01000021.1 GCA_001795235.1 Chloroflexi bacterium RBG_16_64_32
CCGGAGGCCGGCCGCGGCGAGCGCCGGTCCGGCCGCGCGGAAGAGAGAGGCGAGGGTGAGAAGCGCGCGGGCCGCCCGCACCCGCGTGCGCCGGTACCCCTCAAACAGGCGCACCCGGTCGTACCCGAGGACGGTGAAGCCCTGCGGGTACATCGTCTCGAGTGCGGTGACGTTCAGCTGAGCGTCGACCGTGCAAATCCTCATCACTGAACAGGCCTAGTCGCGGACCGCCCCGCCGGCGGCGCCGCGGCGGTGGGGGTGATCAGCTGCCCTTCCCGCCGGAGGAGCGAGGTCACGCCACAGGGAGCAGTCCAGGAAGAACTTGACCGCCCAACCGAGCTCCTCCCTCGGGAAGTACCGGGCCCCCCGTCCGTAGCTGCCGAAGAATCCTCCACTGGGGTTCTGCACCCGCTCCAGGTAGGCCACAGCCCGGTCCGCGCGCTCACGCTCCCCGAGCTTGTACCAGGTCAGGGCGAGCTGCGCGACGCCCGGCGCGCAGACCCAGTCGACGCCGGGATAAGCAGGGATGGCCCCGTCGGAGCGCTGGAGCGCCGCCGCCTGGGCCAATCCCTCCCGGGCCAGGTCGGTCCGTCCGAGATCGGCGAGAGCCTCCATCATGTAGCCGAAGTAATGCGACAGCGTCGCCAGTTCGGCCTTGAACACCACCAGGTCGGGCTTGCGCACGAAGGCGTCCAGCGCATGCTCGACCGCGGTCATGTAGCGGGAGACACCGAGGCGGCGCCCCGCGTTGAGGAGGGGAGGAAGGACATACAGGTGCCCATAGTCGGAGAGCACGCTCCCATCCGAGAGCTGCCACATGTCCAGCGAAGGCGTGAGGATCGTTCCATCCGGGGCGATCTGCGAAACAATGAAGTCACAGGCGCGTCGGAGTGGACCTTCGAGCTCGGGCAGCTCGTTCAGCAGGGCGAGGAACCCGCGAACAACCTGGGCGGTGTCGAAGGTGTACGGCACGCCGTCGACGGCCGGGATGGCGCCGTCAGGCCGCTGGACCGAGACCTCCCACTGGACGAGCTCGCGGGCCAGCCCCCGTTCGCCCAGCCCGTAGAGGCTCGGGATGAGGTATCCCGTCACCTCGGGCGAGGCCATGGGCAGGCTGGCCCGGCCCTTGACCCCCGCCCCCGGCACTCGATGATCCCTGACCCACTGGACCGCCTTCTCGGCCGGGGTCTTCGCCCGGAGCCGCCAGCGTGCAACCAGGTCGGGCAGGAGGGCCATGCTAGACCGCCACGTGCGGGGCCGGTGGGGCGACCGCCGAACCGGACACGAGCGACGCATACGCTGCCTCGATCAACGCCTGAGCCCTGACGCCGTCGCTTGCCCCAAGGACCCACTCGCCGCGGCCGGTGAGGCCGTCCGCGAAGTGGGCGAGTTGGCGGGCGAACGCCTGCTCAGCGGTCGATGTGTTTGGCAGGCGCTTCCACTCGGCCCAGGGAGCCAGGCGATAGCTGAGGCCCTGCCGGTCGAGCAGCAACGCGCCTCGGTCGCCATAGATCTCCAGGTACGCGGGCGACGGCACCGGGACGGTCCAGCTGAGGTCGACGACACCGGTGGCGCCGCCGACAAGCCGGACGGCGAGACGGGCGGTGGGCTCGACCTCCCATCCCTCCGGGAGGATGACCTCCGCCCGCACGTCCTCGATCTCGCCCAGGAGGAAGCGGATCAGGTCAACCGCGTGGGGCCCAATGTCCATGATGACGCCGCCCCCCGACAACGACCGCCGCACATACCATGTCCCGCGGACATTGGCGGGACCGCCGAACATCACCCGGAAGGCGAGGATCTCTCCCAGGACCCCGCGGGTGAGCAGTTCTCGCGCGCGACCCACCTCCTCGTGAAACCGGAACTTGAACGCGGGCACGAGCAACACACCGCGGGCGTCCGCCCGCGCCGCCATCGCTCGCGCCTCCTCCAGCGAAACGGCCAGGGGCTTCTCGCAGAGGACCGGCACGCCAGCATCCAGCAGGTCCAGGGCGATCTCGTGGTGCGTCGCCGGCACGGTGCAGAGGCTGACACCGTCCAGGCGCTCCCCGGCGAGCATCGCCCTGTGCGACGTGTACGGGCGCGCGCCCGCCCGCTGCGCGCACTCCGCCGCGCGAGCGGCATCGACGTCGGTACAGGCAACGAGCTTAACGGTGGGCAGCATGCGGTAGGCATCCAGATGCCAGCGGCCCACCTGCCCGCACCCAACCACGCCGATCCGCAGGCGGTGGCGCAGCCCGCCGTCACCCGACGCCGGCACGGGGCGGACCGCCTCTAACTGTCCGAGGCGCGGAACCGTCAGCGCGACGGGGGCGAGGGTACGCCCGGCGCCCTCGAGCGCCCGGGCAACGCGCTCCACGTCGCGTGGGGTCCAACTCTCGTCCCAGGCGATACACAGGAGGTGCTCCAGCGTCTCCTCGGCTCGTGGGCAAAGCCCCGGCGCGTACTCGTAGGCCTTGTCCGGCCGCAGCGAGAACGGCCAGTGGGAGTCTCCGTAGGTCTTCTTGGCGGCGAGCGACTCGCTGCAGAGGTAGATGGGTTTCCCGATGTACCCCGGCAGGACAGGGATTCTCTCGCGGGCGAGGGTCTCCCCCATTCGACCGACGTCCCCTGCCTCCACCCACACGGGATACATCCAGTAGGTGTGCTCTGCACCCGGCGTGACCGGGGCGGGGCGCAGCCCGGGGATCCGCTCCACGAGCGCCGTCATCTGCGCCCCCAGTCTCGCGCGCTGCCGGACCACGCCGCTCACCTTTCGCAGCTGCGCGCGGCCCACGGCGCCGACGAGCTCGGTCATGCGGTAGTTGGGAGCATGGAAAAGGTACGCGCGGGGGCCCCAACCCTTCCGGGCGTAGCCCTTGTCGACGAACAGGCTCATCCGCTGGTAGGCAGCCTCGTCCGCGGTGACAGTCATGCCGCCGTCCCCTGTGGTCATCGGCTTGGACTGTTGGAAGCTGAAGCAACCGAAGTCGCCGATCGTTCCCAGGAGCCGCTCCCGATAGCGGGTCATATGGGCCTGCGCCGCGTCCTCGATCAGGGCGACGCGGTGGCGGCGGGCGATGTCCGTGAGCGCCTCCATATCGCACGCGTTCCCGAACAGGTGGACGGCGATGATGGCCCGCGTGTCCGAGGTGATCTTGCGTTCGACGTCCGCCGGATCCAGGGTGTAGGTCCCATCGATGTCGGCGAAGACAGGGATGGCCCCCTGATACAGGATCGGAATGATCGTCCCCAGGTCGGTGATGGGCGAGGTGATGACCTCGTCGCCCGGGTTCAGGTCCAACGCCCCGACGGCCAGGTGGATGGCGGCGGTCCCAGAGGTCGACCCCACGGCGTAGGGCACCCCGTAGGCCAGGGCGAACTCACGCTCGAAGGCGCCCACCATCTTGCCGCCGACTCCAAAGAGGTTCTGCGCGGCCAGCGACCGGACCAGGAGTTTCAACTCCTCCGCGCTGAAGGGGCGGCGCCCCCTGCGCTTGCCCCCGGCCCCCATGAGGATGCGGCACGCCAGGTCCAGCAGCGGCTCCTCCAGCAAGTCTCTCACGCGGCGCAGACGCCCCGCCAGGTTCATGCGCGTCACCCCACCCTCGCCCTCACCGCACGCCTGACGCTGTTGAATGGACCCCGCACAACTCCGCGGATCGCTTCCTCCGCGCGCCAGACAGCGAGCTCCAGCCGGCGCCGCGGCCTTGGGGGCGCGAGCGCCAGGGCCTCCCGGTACATGTCAACCTCAAGCGCGTCCACTCGGGTACGCTCGAACCGGCCCGCCACCTCCAGTGCCCCTGCCGCGATGAGGCTCCGGTAGGCCTCGTCCTCGGACGCACGGCGGATGGCCGCCGCCAGCGCCGCAGGGTCCTCGTAGGTGCGCACGAGGCACGCGCTCTGCCCGTGCGTCAGGAACTCATTCATCGGCGCGATGTCCGATGTGACGATGGCAGCACCGCACGCGGCCGCCTCGATGAAGACCGTGCCGAAGCCCTCCCATCGGCTCGGTACGCAAAAGCAGTCAGACCAGCTGTACCAGACCGGAAGGTCGGCGTTGGCCACAGCCTCCAGCCAGAAGCAGCGGTCAGCCACCCCGAGCCTGGCGGCCAGGGCGCGGTAGGAGGCATCCTCCCCCATGCCCACGAAGACGGCAGAGTATTCCTCGGGGAGCATCGCCAGCGCCCCGATCAGCGTATCCAGATTCTTCTGCGCCGTCTTGCGCCCCACGTGCAGGATGTGCCGGCCGGGAGGGAAGCGGGAGGCGACGGTGGCGATCGCCACCGGATCGGTCACCCGGCGGAAGACGGTCGTGTCCACCCGGTTGGGGAGGAAGCGGATCCGCCGCGAATCTGTGCCGAAGGCGAGCACACGCCGCTCGACGGCGCGGGAGACGCAGAGCACCAAGTCGGCGTACCGCACCCAGCGGCGCACCATGCTCTCGTGCGTGTCGTGCACACTAACCAGGACGGGAACCCCGTCGAGACGGTGGCGGCAGGCCAGGTACGCGGGCCAGTGACCTCCGTACGCTCGAACGACGTCGGGACGGAGCTCGCGCAGCAGACTCCCCATGCGGGCCCGGGTGACACCAATGATGGTCAGCCCATGCGCACGGCGTTCGCCGCGCTCGAGGGGGCTGACCGCGAACACTTCCTCGAAGAACCGCAGCGGGTTGAAATACCGGTCAAGAGCGTCGTAACCCGCCCGCTCGTACGTTGCGATCGGATCCGACGGAATGACGACGAGCCGTCGTGGAGCCGTCACCGATCTTCCCTCATCCGACCAGCGGGCGCCGTCTCAGCGTCCTGAAGCGCGCAGCGACGCTCTGCAGCGCCCTGCGGGTCCGCTTCACCCGGACGTCTCGACCGAGAAGCAGCCGCACCACACCCCAGGGCTGCGCCCGAAGTCCTAGAAGCAGATGCACGACGGTGCGGGACGGGCGGCGCTTCCGGAGGTAGAGCAGCGCCACCGTCGCGTGGAAGGTCGCCCAGAGCAGGGGAAGCGCGAGCCGGGGACGTCCGCGGCTGCCGGCCTCAGCGACGATGCCGCGCAAGAGCTGCTCAGTGCGCCCGGCGAGCTCTTCCAGATGGCGCAGCACCTCTGTGTCCTTCCGCTGCCCCACAGGGAGCATCCTGAACAGCAGTCCCTTCGTGAACTCGGGGCGATAGGCCGCGCGAGGCCAGACCTCCAGGCCGTCGACGAACCGCCGGATTCCGTCCACCCATGCTCCACCACGAACATGGGCCGACGCTAGACGGAACAGGGGCTCGGCCCGAAGTTGTGGTTTGAGCCACCGGTAGCGCTCGGAGATCGGGAAGGTTGAGAAGGCCTTCTCCAAAACCCGGGTCGACCAGTACAGGACCTCCTCCGCGTCTGACGTGAGGGCGCCCGGGTGCAGCCGCTTGTGCACCAGGACCGTAGGCACGCACGCGAACACCGTGCCGGCCGCGGCCAGCCTGATCAGGAGGTCGCGGTCTTCGCCGCCCCTCAACTCGGGGTCGAACAGACCGACCTGGTCCAACCGCAACCGCCGGACGACCAGCGTCGACGGCAGGGCGAAGCAGTGATGGAGGGCCTGTGCCAGGACGTCGGGCCAGAGACGGTCTTGCGTCCCGCCTGGAAGCGGCTGCCCGTCTGGGTCCATGTACCGTAGCCACGCGTAACCCGCCCCCACGTCTGCCCTTGCGTCGAAGGCCTCTACCACGGCGCCGAGAAATCCTGGCAGCCACACGTCGTCCGCGGCCAGAAATGCCACGAGCTCCCCAGCACTCTGCCGGATCCCGTAGTTCAGCGCCGCCGCAACCCCGGCATGCGGCTGGCGCAGCACCCGCGTCCCCGCCCGGTAGGTCTCGACGACGGCGAGCGTGCCATCGGTGGAACCATCGTCGACGACGATGAGTTCGTAGTCACTAAAGGTCTGCGCGAGCACGCTCTCAATGGCCTCGCGGATGAACCGTTCCGCATTGAAGGCGGGCATGAT
>MGNZ01000022.1:0-83 GCA_001795235.1 Chloroflexi bacterium RBG_16_64_32
GGTCCAGAAGGCGATGCTCACGCCGTCCTTCGTGTGGGCGTACTGGATGCGCGGCTCCATGATGCGCCCTATTCTACGCTATC
>MGNZ01000022.1:375-902 GCA_001795235.1 Chloroflexi bacterium RBG_16_64_32
GTCCCGGCCCAGCACCCGTGCCGCGCCGAAGTTCACCCTCGCTGGGAACGACGGATGGTGCTCCACCTTCGGCCCCACATCCTCAAGTGGGTAACCCTCGACTGGCTCATCTACGAACAGCACGGCGTGGGGGTTCCCCATCGAGAGGCAGGTCACCGCCAGATCCGCCCCCTCAACGTCCAGCGGCATGTCCACGATGGGCGGCTCCATCTCCGTCACCACCGGCACCTCCTGCGGCGCGAACCGCGGCGCCCCCATCGATAGGCGCACCCGCTCCACCCGATCGCCGCCGCCGAGCACCTCCGCCTCCGACCCGTCAGCGTTGAACAGCCGCATCCGCACGTCCGCCCCGCCTTTGGCGGGCAGCGCCACCATGAGGCCGTCCGCCCCCACGCCGTAGTGACGGTCGCAAATGGCGCGGGCCAGCGCCCCCCAATCCCGCCCGGACGGGCCCGTACCGGGCTCCTCTCCCTGCGCCTGCACCAGCAGGAAGTCGTTCCCGGTCCCCTGCATCTTGACGAACCTCA
>MGNZ01000022.1:922-4565 GCA_001795235.1 Chloroflexi bacterium RBG_16_64_32
CCAGGTCGCGCGTGACGTGCAGCTCACCCAGGTGGATCGAAGCATGTTCCACGACCTCGATCAGCGCCTGACGGACCGACAACTCCCCGACCTCTCCCTCACCCCACAGCTCCTGGGACGGCACGACCCGCCGGTCAAGCGCAGACGGCGGCAGCGCAGCCAGCGCCGCTTCGATCTCCCCCGAAAGCTCTTGCGTCTCGTCGGCGAGCTGCGCATAGGCGCCGACCGCCCGGAACTCCGCCGGTCGATCGCGCCCCATGTCCCGCCCGCAAGCTATGCCCAGCACCCACGTACGGGCGTTTCCCAGCGTGTGCGCGGCGACGACGTAAGCGCTGTTGGCCCCCTCGATCGCGGGCCGCCTGTTCAACTGCTCCTCGCTAAGCACCTCTAGGGAAGCAAGTACCCGTTCGAGCAGCGACCGTATCTGGCAGCTGTATACCTCTATCTCAGCGTTCACGAGCGACGACTTCCCCGAAGGACAGCGCCGACTGAGCGAGCCGTGCCGCCTCTTCCAACAGCCCCTCGCCGGCGTCGAGCCAGTGGATTCGCCGGTCAGCCGCCTTGAACCAGGCGTTCTGGTGCCGCGCCAGCCGGTGCGTCTCCGTCTTGATCCGCGCCGCCGCCTCCGCCAGCGTCATCTCCCCCGCCAGGTGCGCGCACGCCTCCTTGTAGCCGATGCCGGACATCGACGGCAGATCCCGCGAGTACCCCATCGCCAACAGGTTGCGCGCCTCCTCGGTCAGCCCCGCCGCCATCATCCGCTCCACCCGCTCGTCGATACGGCGGTACAGCTCGTCGCGGGGCAGCCGCAGGCCGATGACGAGCGTCTCGAAATCGGGCGGCTCCTTTGCTTGCCAGTAGGAGATGGGCCGCCGCGTCACCTCGTACACCTCCAGCGCCCGGATCAACCTCCGGCGGTTGGACGGGTCCAGGCGCTGCGCCGCCGTGGGGTCGATGCGGCGCACCTCTTCGAAGAGATCGGCGGCGTCGCGGCGCTCCATGCGCCGGCGGAACGCCGGATGCGGCGGCACCCGCGGCACCCGCCAGCCCTCCAGCAGCGCCCAAACGTACTGCCCCGTGCCGCCAACCAGCATCGGCCGCCCTCCCCGGGTCCACACGTCCTCCAGCGCCGCCTGAGCCAGCTCCAGCCACCGCCCCAGGCTGAACGGCTCATCCGGCTCCGCGACATCGATCAGTTGGTGGCGCGCCCGCGACCGCTCCTCCGCAGAGGGCTTGGCGGTGCCGATATCCATGTGGCGATAGACCTGTCGCGAATCAGCGCCGACGATTTCACCGTCGATCCTTTGCGCCAGCGCCAGCGCCAGCGCCGTCTTGCCCGCCGCCGTCGGCCCCACGACGGCGAGGAGCCTTCGCCTTGTCATGGCGGATCCACAGCCGCTTGCATCGCCCACCCTTCGACAAGCCCTTCGGCAGGCTCAGGACAAAGCTCCGGGTGACCCTTCGACAGGCTCAGGGTGAGCGGTATGGGAGACCCGCTCATGGTGAGCCCGCCGAACCAGGGGCGGCCACGGCCTTTGCCCGCGCCGTCTCCTGAACGATCCCCGCGAACGCGTCCACCTTGAGGCTGGCGCCGCCCACCAGCGCCCCGTCGATCCCAGCGCGAGACACGAACTCGGCGACGTTGTCCGGCGTCACGCTGCCACCGTAGAGGATGCGAACCGTCTCCGCCTTGTCGCCATCGAACAGCGAGGCGACCTCCCGCCTGATGACGGCGATCGCCTCCTCCGCGATCTCCGCCGTCGCCGCCCGCCCGGTGCCTATGGCCCACACAGGCTCGTAGGCGATAATGAAGCCGTCGGGGATCTCCGCGCCCTCCAGCCCCCGGCGGGTCTGCCTCACCAGCACCTCTTCCGTCATACCAGCTTCGCGCTCCTCCAGGGTCTCGCCCACGCACATGATGGGGCTGAGGCCCGCCGCCAGCGCCGCCTTCACCTTGCGGTTCACCATCTCGTCCGTCTCGCCGAACCGATGCCGCCGCTCCGAGTGTCCGATTATGACGTACTGCACCAGCTCCGCCAGCATCTCCGGCCCGATCTCGCCCGTCGCCGCCTCGTCGTCGGCCCAGTGGACGTCCTGCGCCCCTGACTTTATGGGCGAACCGGTCAGCGCCTCTGCCACCGCAGCCAGGTACACGAACGGCGGACACACCACCTTCTCCACGCCGTCGACCCCGCTTAACGCCTCCCGCAGGCCACTCGCCAGCGCCGTCGCGCTCTCCCGTCTCGTGTTACACTTCCAGTTCCCTGCCGCCACCGGTACTCGCATAACCGTTACGCTCCTAAACGACCATAACCAGGCATAGCCTCTTACTACGCTCCCCTGCGACCCAAACCGTCACGCCCCGTACTTGGTGAGCCGACCGGCGTGGGCCAAGGCCAGAGGCAGCGCCTCCACCGCCGGAAACGTCCCCAGCGAGCCCGTCTGCAACGCCACCTCGTTGAAAGCGTCACACGCGTCCGTCCGCGTCCACGGCGCGCGCATCATGAACGGCACCGGGTGCCACGAGTGCGCCGCCAGCACCGCCGGCGTCGAGTGGTCGCCCGCCACCATCAGCACGTCCGGCTTCAGCGCCAGCAGCGACGGTATCGCCGCGTCCACCTCCTCGATCTTCGCCACCTTGCGCTCGAAGTCGCCGTCCTCTCCGGCCGTGTCCGTGTACTTGTAGTGCATGAAGAAGTAGTCGAATTGGTCCCGGTTCTCCCGCACCGTGGCGATTGAGTCGTCGAGCCCCGGCCCGGCGGGCAGCGCCTCCATGCCGACGAGCTTGGCCAGGCCCCGGTACATCGGGTAGTGGGCTACCGCCGCCGGCGTCAGCTTGAACACATCCGACATCGATGGCCAGTCCGGCCGACGCGCGAAACCCCGCAGCAGCAGCGTGTTGGCCGGTGTCTTGGCGGCCAGGACACGCTGCGCCTCGTCCACGAAGCGCGCCACCAACCGGGCCGTGGCCTCGCCTTCGGGCGCCGTGGCCCGCGGCGGCAGCGGCTCCGTGCCCTCGCGCTGCGGGTCTGTATCGGCGACGGCGTCCGACAGGCCATCTCCGCGCAGCACGAACACGAAGCGGTGCTCCCGCACCGGCTCCACGAACAGCTCGGCGCCCTCCAGCGGTATCTTCCGCAGCTCCTCGCACAGCTCGCCGCAGCGCTCGCTGGTTATGCGCCCCGCCCGCCGGTCGGTCACCCGGCCCTTGCCGTCCACGGTGCAAAAGTTGCCCCGGGCGGCGACGTCCTGCGGGCGCAGGTCGAAGTCGATCCCCACCGCCTCCAGGGCTCCGCGTCCGATGTTGAACTTCAGCGGGTCGTAGCCGAACAGCGACAGATGCCCCGGGCCGCTCCCCGGCGTCACCCCCGGCGCCACCGGCAGCGTGAACCCGCAGGCGCTCTCCCGCGCCAGCGAGTCCAGGTTCGGCGTGCGGGCCGACTCCAGCTCCGTCCGGCCCGACTCCGGATGCGGCAGCCCGCCCAGCCCGTCCATCACGAACAGCAGGAGCTTCGTGTCGCCGGGGACGGAGAGCTGGCGGGCGAGGTCTATGTCCATCGCCAGATGATTATGCTGGATTCTCGCCTCGTTTGCCAGCTAACGCCCCCCGTCTGGCAGGAGAAAACCTACGGGCTTCGTTGGA
>MGNZ01000022.1:4785-4876 GCA_001795235.1 Chloroflexi bacterium RBG_16_64_32
GAGCAGCCCTCATCGCGCCCGTAGACGGCGCGCGGCGGCTCCAGCCCGCCGGTGTCGCAACTGGACGACCCGAAACACTCGAAGCCCTCCA
>MGNZ01000022.1:4904-5655 GCA_001795235.1 Chloroflexi bacterium RBG_16_64_32
CACGATGCGGTCCACCTCTTCCCACTTGTTCTGGCCGACGTCGGCGGCCCACAGGTCGCCGGTGGCCCTGTCGAAGCTGAAGCGCCAGGGGTTGCGCAGGCCGTAGGCGTAGATCTCCGGCCGGGCGCCGGGCGTGCCCACAAACGGGTTATCCGGGGGGACGATATACCCACTGCCTGACACGTCAAGCCGGACGATGGAGCCGAGCAGCGTCGACCTGTCCTGGCCGTTGCCATGGGGGTCGCCACCGGAGCCGCCGTCGCCCAGGGCCAGGTACAGGTAGCCGTCCGGCCCGAAGGCAAGCTGACCGCCGTTGTGGTTCTCGTACGGGTCGGCCACCTCCAGCAGCACCTCCTCGCTCCCCGGGTCGAGTGTGCCGCTCGCCGCGCCGTAACGGGCCAGGACGTCGCAGCGGGCCGCTCCCCCGTCGCAGTCGTTGGAGGTGTAATAGAGGTACACCCGGCGGTCCGTCTCGAAGGCCGGCGAAAAGGCCAGCCCCAGGAGCCCACCCTCGTTCTCCGACCGAAAGTCGATGACGCGGTCCGACACGTCGCCGAACGTTGTGGCGGGGCCGCCTCCGCTCAGCGGCACCCGGTAGATGAAGCCGCCCTGGGTGACCACCACCCCCTCGTTCGCCGCACCGGGAATCAGCGAGAACCCCACCATTCTGTCAAACGTGGCCGAAGGCAGGGTCTCCACCAGAGTGTAAGCTCCCGCCACCGGCGGCACGGGTGCCGGCGTGGGCGTCGCA
>MGNZ01000022.1:5771-7832 GCA_001795235.1 Chloroflexi bacterium RBG_16_64_32
CGCCCTGACCATCACCTCCGCAGGCCACCGCCACCGCAACCACGATGGCGACGCTGGGTACCAGCGCCGCTCTCAAGACCGGGCCCTTTAAGCGCCAGCGGAGAGCCGATATCCGCCGCCGGCCCTCCGCAAGCTCGCGGCGGTCAGAGCGAGGGCTCTCTTGATGTTCTATCTGCGTCTATCTGTGTCCATCTGTGGCCAATCTATCCGTCCGCCAGCGCCGCCACCCCCGGCAGTTCCCGCCCCTCCAGGTACTCCAGCGCCGCGCCCCCGCCTGTGCTAACGTGCGAGAACCGCCCCGCGATTCCCAACTGCCGCACCACCGCCGCCGTCTCGCCGCCGCCCAGGATCGTCGTGGCGTCCTCCAGATCGGCCACCGCCGCCGCCAGCCGGTGCGAACCGTGGGCGAAGGCGCCGAACTCGATCACCCCCACCGGCCCGTTCCAGACCACCGTCCGGCACCCCGCCAGCGCCTTCGCGAACACGTCAAGCGTCGTCTCCCCCACGTCCATGATCCGCCAGCCTTCCGGCACGTCCTTGATCGATACTCGCTTCGCCTGGGCGTCCGCGGCGAACCGTTCGGCCACGATCACGTCCGTGGGCAGGAGAAGCGTCACCGCCTTCTCCTTCGCCCGCTCCATCACCCGCCGCGCCTGGTCCAGGAACTCGTCCTCCACCAGCGACTCGCCGACGTTGAAGCCCTCGGCCTTAAGGAAGGTGTTGGCCATGCCGCCGCCGATGAGCAGCTTGTCCACCCGCTCCAGGAGGCTCTCCAGCACCGCCATCTTGGTGCTGATCTTCGCCCCGCCGATGATCGCCGCGTAGGGCCGCGCCGGGTCCTGCATTGCCCGACCAAGGAACTCCAACTCCTTCTCCATAAGCAGCCCGGCCACCGCCGGCAGATACCGCGCCACCCCCTCCGTGGATGCGTGCGCCCGGTGCGCCGCCCCGAAGGCGTCGTTCACGTACACCTGCGCCAGGCTGGCCAGCGCCTTGGCGTACTCCATGTCGTTCTTCTCCTCCTCCGCGTGGAAGCGAAGGTTCTCTAGCAGCAGCACTTCGCCCGCGTCCAGCGCATGCGCCGTCTCCTGCACGGCCGGCCCGCAGCAGCAGTCCGCCGTCTTCACCGGCGCAGCCAGCAGCTCCGACAGCCGCTCTCCCGCGTGGCGCAGGCTCAGCGAGGGCTCCCGCTTACCCTTCGGCCGCCCCAGGTGCGAGCACAGGATGACCCTAGCGCCTCTCTCCCGCAGATGCTCGACAGTGGGCAGCGTGGCCCTGATGCGCGTGTCGTCCAGCACGAACCCCGAATCCGGGTCCAGGGGCACGTTGTAGTCGACCCGCACCAGCACCCGCTTGCCATCAACGTTCACGTCGCGGAGCGTCTTCTTACGCATTCTCTCCTCCGAGCTGTGCACTTCGGCGGGTCAGCCCCTCCTGAGGCGGGCATGCTTCGGGCTGAAGCCTGTCCCACCGGGCTCCGTGCCACTCGCCCTCGCAAGCGCCGCCTCGCTCCCGAACAGCGCCCCCGACATGGCCAGGCCGCGGGAGGGCGAGTGCCTAGTAGTCCCGGTAGGGCATGGGACTCTCCAGGCGCGCCTCCAGATCAGCCAGGTTCTGTCTCAGCCAGGACTCGCACTCAGCGCAGAGCGTCGCCACCTTGCTCCAGCCCTCGTCCTCGCGGCTCAGGCGCATGTAGCTGGCGAGGAGGCCCAGCGAGTAGCCATACTTCAGAGCCTTATCCGACTCCGACGCGCTCTGCGGCGCGTCCGCCAGGAGCCCCTCGAACTCCTGCGCGCTCTCCTCCAGCATGTCCGGGAAGTCAGGCGTGCAGTCGTTGTACGTCCCGTCCGCCGAGCGGCACAGGATCAGGGGCAGGAAGGGTGACGCCGCGTAGCTGACGTCGTCGAAGTAGGCCAGCCTGCCGTCGTTGGACCGCATCTCTGGAATGCCGCCCCCGTCCAGGTCCTCTAGGCTATCGAGCCCGGCGTCGCCGAGAGAGAAGGAGTCCAGGGACGCGATCCCGGCCGGCCCGGAGTCGAAGATCAAGTACTCGAAGCAGCA
>MGNZ01000023.1:0-6627 GCA_001795235.1 Chloroflexi bacterium RBG_16_64_32
TGCCTTGCGATAACCATCGCCGCCTGGAGATAGCCGTTCAGCCCGTGGCCAAGCAGGACCCGGCCCAGCGGGTCAAGAATTGGGATGAGGCGTTCCTCGGCTACGACCTGGAGACCGCGATCACCGAGGCTGAGCGCTGCATCCACTGCCCCACGGCGCCCTGCCAGGAGGCTTGCCCCGTCTCCAATGACATCCCCGGCGCCCTCGCCCTCCTCGAGGAGGGCGACATTATCGGCGCCGCCAACGTCTTCCGCGAGACCTCAGACCTCCCCGAAATGTGCGGCCGCCTCTGCCCCCAGGAATCCCTCTGCGAGGGCGCCTGCGTCGTCGGCTTCGCCATACGCACCGCCGAGCTGGGGCGCCAGCCGCCCGTCTCCATCGGTAAGCTGGAGTCGTTCATCACGGACAGCCAGCGGCGAACCGAGGGATTCCCCGTGCCGGACCTACCAGAGCCCACCGGCAGAACGGTGGCCATCGTCGGCTCCGGGCCCGCCGGCCTCGCCGTCGCCGAGCAGCTCACCAGACGGGGCCATTCCTGCACCGTCTTCGAGGCCTGGCCCCAACCGGGCGGCGTCCTCCTCTACGGTATCCCCAACTTCAAGATGCGTAAGGAGATCCTCCAGGACAAGCTGGCCTTCCTTCGCAGCCTCGGCGTCCAGTTCATCTGCAACACCCGCATCGGCGACGACGTCACGATCGACGACTTGTTCCGTCAGGGCTATCACGCCGCCTTCGTCGGTACCGGAGCCGGCATCGGCGGGCATATGCGCATCCCCGG
This sequence comes from Chloroflexi bacterium RBG_16_64_32, assembly GCA_001795235.1. Classification (GTDB taxonomy): domain Bacteria; phylum Chloroflexota; class Dehalococcoidia; order SM23-28-2; family RBG-16-64-32; genus RBG-16-64-32. The sequence continues at coordinate 779 of MGNZ01000023.1, forward strand.
CGAGGACTTGCAGGGCGTATATCAGGCCACGGAGTTCCTCGTCAGGGGCAACCTGGAGCCGGACAACCTCCCGGAGCAGATGCGCGAGCCGCTGTCCATCGGCAGGCACGTCCTCGTCGTCGGCGGCGGCGACACCTCCATGGACTGCGTCCGCACCGCCGTCCGCCTGAACGCCGAGGCCGTCACCTGCATGTACCGCCGCACCGAGCACGAACAGAAGGGCCGCGTCGAGGAGCGCCGCCACGCCAGCGAGGAGGGCGTCCAGTTCCAGTACCTCACCACCCCCGTCCGCTTCGTCGGCGAGAACGGCCGCGTCACCACCGCCGAGTGCGTCCGCATGCGCCTTGGCGATCCCGACGACTCGGGCCGGCGGCGCCCGGAGCCCGTCCCCGGCTCCGAGTTCGCCGTGCCCGCCGACACTGTCGTCCTGGCCATCGGCTACAGCGCCGACGACCTCCTGGAAGAGACCACGCCCGGACTCCACACGGACAAGCGCAGCCACCTGATCCGCGTCAAAGAGGACTACAGCACCAGCCGTCGCGGCGTGTTTGCCGGCGGTGACAACGTGAACGGCGCCGACCTCGTCGTCACGGCCCTCGCCGACGGCCGCCGCGCCGCCGAAGCAATCCACGACTACCTGCAGCGTCTGTAGACATCACACGGTTTGACCCCCGACTTGGCGACGCCGTATAATTTCGCCGTGCCCCGTCCTATGCGGGGCGCGGTTTTGTTGACCTTCGGAGAAGCTTTGTGCCCAAGCGTACCTACCAGCCCAAGAAGCGGCGCCGGCGGCGACGTCACGGCTTCATGGCCAGAAATAGCACCCGCAACGGACGGGCAGTGCTCAAGCGCCGAATCCTCAAGGGAAGGTGGCGGCTCGCCGTCTGAGCCGGCGGCAAGCCGAGCTGGCGCGGCCGTGCGCAGGCAGCTCAGGCTACGGAGGCGCACAGACTTCGACGCCGTATTCCAGAGGGGGAAACTCCTGTCCAATCGGATGCTAGTCCTGAGAAGCTTACCCAATCAGCTCCCACACAATCGCTACGGGTTCACCACCAGCAAACGCCTGGGCAACGCGGTCGTGCGGAACCGAGTCCGCCGTCGCCTGCGGGAGGGCATCCGCAGCCTTCAGGCGCGGCCCGGCTGGGACGTGGTCGTCTCCGCCCGCATCGCGGCCGCCCAGGCCGATTTCCATCAATTGAAAACGGCGGTAGCCAACCTGTTCGCCCGCGCCGGCATCCTCGCCAAGGACCCCGACGCGTCGGGGGGGGAGAAGCTGCCTTGAAGCGCCCGGCCCTGGCGCTCATCCGCTGGTACCAGGGGTCGGTCTCGCCGACGCGCCCACCCGCGTGTCGCTTCCAGCCTACGTGTTCCCACTACGGCTACGAGGCGATGGAGAGACACGGGCTGCTCAAAGGCGGCTTCTTCACCCTGTGGCGCCTTCTCCGCTGCCACCCGTTCAACCCCGGCGGCTACGATCCCGTACCCTGACACACCGAAGGCGGATAGGCGGACAACTGCTCAAAAGACCGGCCGATAAGGAGGAAAATATCCGGCGCATCACACGCACCCGCCCGCACCTCGTACTCGCGCTTCTCGGCGTCACCATGCTCGCCGCCGCAGGCTGCATGGGATTCAATAACCCGGAGGGCTGGGCCGGCCCGGAGGTGGCGGGCGACCTCCTGATAGCCAGCACCGACAAGGGCGAACTGTCCGCCCTCGACCCGAACGCCGAGTCGGGCCCTCAATGCGACAACTCTACTGACGACGACCAGGACGGATGGGTGAACGAGGGCTGTCCCCAAGTGGGCACTAAGGCGGAGAAGGGGGAAGAGTGCGACAACGACACCAGCGACGACACCGCAAACGGCGCCGCGGATGACGATAAGGTAAACGACGGCTGCCCGCATTCGTCGCTGTGGAAGTTTCCGACCGGCGATGAGGAGCCGGAGCTAGACCTGGAGGCGATCTACGGCACCCCCATCATCAGCGGCGACACCGTCTTCTTCGCGGCATACAGCGGCGACGTGTACGCGCTGAGCCTGGAGACCGGCGAGCCGTTGTGGGGTCAGCCCTTCGACACGGATAGCGCCATCATCGCCGGCGTCGCACTCGCCGAAACGGCGCTCTATGTGGCCGATGACGACGGCCTCCTTCGCGTTCTGGACCCGCAGACCGGGCGCCAAACCGACGTCTTTGACGCCGGCGCCAGCATCTGGGCTGCGCCCCTCCTGGCCGATGGCGTCCTCTACGTGGCCTCCGTCGACGGCAGGCTCTACGCCCTGGACGCCGAGACGCTGGAGTTGGTCTGGGACGAGCCCTTCGAGGCGGAACAGGGGCTGGTCTCCGACCCGGTGCTCGCCGCCGGCACCGTCCTCGTCGGCGGCATAGATCGTGAGCTCCACGCCGTGGACGTGGAGACGGGCGATGAGCGGTGGTCGTTCGCGGCCGACAACTGGTTCTGGGGCCGGCCATTGGTGGAGGACGGCAGCGTGTACGCGCCCAACCTGGACGGCCGCCTCTACGCCATCAGCTCCGAGAGCGGCGTTGAGCGCTGGTCGTTCAAGGCCGACGAGCCGCTGCGCTCCGCCCCCGTGCTCGCCGGCGACATCCTCGTGATCGCCGACCGCGAGGGGAACGTCTACGGGCTCGACCCGGACACCGGCGCCCTCAACTGGCCGGCGCCGGCGGCACTCGAGAAGGCCGTTCTCGCCAATCCCCTGGTCCTGAACGGAGAGGTCGTTATCAGCGCCGAGGGCGGTGACCTGTTCCGGCTGGACGCCGGAGCCGGCAGCTTTGACGAGGTGGAGACCCGGTGAGCCGATCAGCGCCTGCGGCCCCCGCAGTGGCGCGCCCCCAGTTGGGCAACCTGCTGATGATCTCCGTCATAGTGGGGATCATCGGAGCCTTCTTCGTAATGGGCCTGGGTGTTGCCTGGAACACCCTGCTCATGAACCCCCTTATCAACGCCCTCCTCCTGCTCACCAACATCGTCGGCGGGCAGTTCGGCCTGGCAATCATCCTGTTCACCGTGCTCCTGCGCATCGTCACCATCCCCTTCACCCTGCGCCAGCTCCGCTCCACCCGGGCCATGCAGGATCTGCAGCCCCGCATGCAGGAGGTGCAGAAGAAGTACAAAGACCCCAAGCGCCGCCAGGAAGAGACGATGAAGCTCTACAAGGAGGCCGGGGTCAACCCTCTGGGCTGCTTCATGCCGATGGCGATCCAGATGCTGGTGTTCATCGCCCTCTACCGCGCCCTGGCGTTCGTTGTGGGCGGCATCCCGGAGAGCCTTGTGGGGCTATCGCAGCGGGTCTACCCCTGGTCCTATCTCACACTGTCCGTCCCCCTGGAGCAGTCGTTCCTCTGGCTGGAGCTGGGGCGGCCGGACACAACGTTCATCCTGCCCCTGCTGGTGGGCGTCAGCACCTACGTGCAGACGCGGCTCTCCGCCACCCCCGCCACCACCCCCCAGCAGCAACAGCAGCAGCAGATGATGACGTGGATGATGCCGCTCGTGCTGGTCTGGATCACCCTGTCCCTGCCCAGCGGCGTTGGCGTATACTGGGTTGTCTCCAACGTGTTTAGCGTATTCGCCAGCTACTTCGTGTACGGCGGGAGCATGACTTGGCGCAACCTTCTACCCACAACCCCATCTACGCCGCCCAAGCAGCCGCGCCCAAAGGCGCCACCAGACGTCCAGGAGGAGGCAGAAGCTTCTGCCCCCACCGAAGCCATAGAAGTGAGGTCTGCCCATGGAAAGAGAAAGCGTCGAGGTAAGCGCAAAAACCGTCGACGAGGCGATTGACGATGCCCTGGAGGAGCTGGGCCTCAAGCGGCAGCAAGCCGAGATAGAGATCCTCAGCGCGGGCAAGCCGGGGCTCTTCGGCATCGGCGGTGAGCAGGCCCGCGTCCGCGTCACCGCCCTTGAGGTGGGCACAGCCAGGCCGATGGCTGAGCCCGAGGCGGTGGTCGAGGAAGGGGCCGCGGTGGAAGTCAGAGACGCCGACTCTCCAGAGGTGGAGCAGGCGTCAGGCCACCTCACCGAACTACTCGCCTTGATGGACTTAGACGCCGAAGTCTCCGTGCGCGCCCCGGAAACGCCCGGAGACGGCATAGGCCGCGCCAGCGCCGTGCTGGACATCAACGGCGATGACCTCGGCCTCCTCATCGGCCGTCGCGGCGCCACTCTGGCCGCCCTCCAGTACCTGCTTAACGTCATGATCAGCCGCAAAACCGGGAGCCGCCTGCTTGTGAGCGTCGACGTTGAGCATTACAGGCGCCGCCGCGAGGAAACCCTGTGCGGCCTCGCCCGCCGCATGGCCGACCGTGTGCGTCAGACCGGCCGCTCCATCACTCTTGAGCCGATGCCGGCGATGGAGCGCCGCATAATCCATCTAGTCCTGGCCGAAGACGAAGCCGTGACCACAGGCTCCAGCGGCGAGGGAGACGCCCGAAAAGTGGTCATCTACGCTAGGGGCTCCCGCCCCGGCCCCGCGCGTTGATGCCGCCTGAGTTCCTCGTCGCCGGACACACCGTCCAAGACCTCATCCCCGACCCGGCCGGCGCAGGGCCGGGCTGGCGCCTCGGGGGCACCGCCTCCTACGCCGCCCTGGTAGCCAAGCGACTGGGCCTGCGCACCGCCGTCCTCACTGCCGCGGCGCCCGATCTGCCTCTGGACGAGGCCCTCCCGGCAATCGACATCGTGCGTGCGCCATCGCTCCGATCTACCCAGTTCCGCAACGTCTACACGGCCCAGGGCCGCGTCCAGTACGTGCAACAGCGCGCGGCCACCATTGACGCCACCTCGCTGCCCGCAGACTGGCGCAACGCCGGGATCGTCCTCCTTGGCCCCGTGGCGGGCGAGGTGGACGATGATCTCGCCGTCTGCTTCCCCCAGGCCCTCATCGGCGTCTCCGCCCAGGGCTGGCTGCGGCGTGTTGGCCCCGACGCCCGTGTGCAACCCATCCCGCCCGAATCATGGCAGGCCGAGCCCGTCCTGCGGCCGGCGCACATGCTCTTCGTCTCCGACGAGGACCTGCCTGCTTCCAGGGCCGAGCCCGCGCTGGTCAGATGGAGCGCCCATGTGGAGACGCTGGTCTTTACCCGCGCCGATCGAGGCGCCCAGGTCTGGCACCGCGGCGGGTGGCGGCACATCGATGCCTTCCCGGCGAATGCGCTGGACCCTACCGGGGCGGGCGACGTCTTCGCCGCAGCCTACCTCATCCGCTACCGGGAGACGGGCGACCCCTGGGAGGCGGCACGCTTCGCCGCCTGCGCCGCCTCCTTCACCGTGGAGTCCGTGGGGCTCGCCGATGCCCCCGATCGAGAGATGATCGAGGCGCGGTTGCAGGAACACCCCGAGATTGTCTGCCACCCCGCAAAGTCAGCCGAAGATTGACTCAGACGGGTCGCAGTTCTGCACACCCGCCTCTGTCCATCGCCGTGTGCGGCTGATACAATCTCCCCGTGGACCGCGCCGAAATCACCGCCTACCTGCGAGGGGTCCCCGACCACATCGAAACCGCAGTAGAGGGCCTGTCCGACGACGACCTCCGCCACCGGCCCTCCCCGGACGAATGGTCTATCCTGGAGGTCTGCTGCCACATGCGCGACTACGCTGAGATCGAGGGTCAGCGCATCCGGCTACTGGTGGAAGAGGACGGGCCGACCCTGGTCCCTTACGACCAGGAGGTCCTGGCCCGCGAGCGCAACTATCCGGGCGAAGACCCAGGCCGCGTTCGCACCGCTCTGCGCGCCTTCTGGGGCGGCCTCGCCTACCAGCTTGAGGGGCTCTCGGACGAGCAGTGGGAGCGCGGCGGCGTCCACCCGGAGATCGGCCCCGTGACCGT
>MGNZ01000023.1:6700-11725 GCA_001795235.1 Chloroflexi bacterium RBG_16_64_32
ATGTAGGGGCGCAGCATGCTGCGCCCCTACTCCCGCAGCGCCAGTCCAATCAGCCGGTACGTGAGCTTGGCGGCGAGCTGGGCGTTGGCCCGCGGCCCCAGCGCTGGCGCCAGCTCCGTCACGTCGAACCCGACGATGCGCCGCTGCCGGGCGGCCGTCTCCAGCAGCTCGCTCACCTCGTCCCACAGCAGGCCGCCGGGCTCCGGCGTGCCCACCGCCGCCACCTGCGACGGGTCGAAGACGTCCAGGTCGATCGTGACGTACACCTCGTCCGAAAGCTGCGCGGCAATCGATTCGGGCCCCGCGGCGCGGTACTCCTGAGGGCTGTGGAATGCGAGCCCGCGCTCCCGGATCAGGTCGTGCTCCTCGCGTTGGGCGGAGCGCAGTCCCACCTGCACGACGGGGGCCGACTCCATAACTCGCCGCAGCGTGCAGGCGTGGCTGTACGGCGTGTCCATGTAGCTATCCCGCAGGTCGGCGTGGGCGTCTAACGCCAGGACGCTCAGCCCCGGCGTCCGCCGGGCGTGGGCCCGCACAGCGCCCACCGCCACCGTGTGCTCCCCGCCCAGGGCGACCACGAACTTGCCGCCGTCCAGCAGCTCGCCCACCACTTCCTCGATGCGCCCCACCGTCGCCTCCGGCCCGCCCGCGTGCACGGCCATATCCGGCAGGGTGTGGATCCCCACAAGGTGCGGCTCGCGGTTGATGCCGATGTCGTACAGCTCCATGTTCGCGGAGGCCTCGATGATGGCGGCCGGCCCCTCGCGGGCGCCTCCCCAGCCGCTGGCCGTGGCGTCGTAGGGCACTGGCAGGATGACCACGCGGGCGCTATCGTAGTCGGAGTATTCGGCGGGCAGGGCAGCGAAGCTGCGCGGGGGCCAGAAGCGCTGGTCAGTCATGGCACGCGGATCGTCCGGACGGCAGTGATCGGCGAGACCGGTCGCTCGCCCCACCCCAGATTCCTTCGCGGCAACCGTCTTCCCCCGAGCGAACGTCCTCGGCGCTCAGAATGACAGCCCTCATCCAGGGCGGCGAAGCTGCGCGGGGGCCAGAAGCGCTGATCGGGCATAGCGAGAGGCCCGCTAACGGGGGCGGAGTTCTGAGGGGACGCCGCTCCTGAGGGCGTTCGCAGCGCGGCCCTCGTGCTGGCTATAATCCCAGTCCACTCCGGCAGCTTTCGAGCCGCGATGGCGTCTTTCGCCTTCTCCGCCAGGGCGCTGACGATGAGCGGCATGCCGATGGTGGCGTCGACGTTGGTGGTGACGAAGCGCGCGTTCGGGGCGATCTTGCGCCAGGACTGGGCCTCCTCGAACGTGCAGCCGGAGAGACCGCCCCATTGGGGCTCGTCCGTGGTCACCTGGATGCCGTAGCTGTGGCCGGGCCGCTGCCGCTGGAACAGGTAGGCCGCCACGCCGGCCTGCTGGATGAAGTTCTTCGGCGTGCCCCCGGCCACATAGACGACGCCGGTCTTATTCGCCGTGAGCGAAAGGTGGGCCGTCTCGAGCACGTCGGCGATGATGTCGAAGGCGACGTGCTTGCCGGTGCGCAGGCGGCCCTCGGCCACGGCGAGGCCGTGAACGCTATCCCCGAAGGCCGGACAGTAGACGGGCACGCCGTGTTTGGCGGCGGCGGTTAGGATCCCCTCTGCCTTGGCCACGGGCGCCATGGCCTTGCCCAGAAGGTGGAAGTACTCGCGGGTAGTGTAGGGCCGGTCCTCGTCCAGCGTGAGGGAGAACTCGGTGAGGAACCGCTCGCCGATCGAGAACTCGTGCTCTGGGGCCAGGATATCGTAGAACCGGTAGACGCGCAGGCTGGCCAGGTGTACGTCGTCGCCGCCGTCGCCGCCGCAGGCTGACTGGAAGTGCGGGTGGCCCAGCGTCTCGTACACGTCGTGGTAGAGGTTGGCGCCGGTGCTCACCAGCACATCGATGAGGCGGTTCTCGATGAGATACACGATGAGCGGGCGCATGCCGGCGGGGACCATCGCTCCCGCCAGCCCCATGAAGATCGTCGACTGGTCGCGGAGCATCGCCTCCCAGATGGCGGCGGCCCGGCCGAGGTTGCGGCCCTGGAAGGCCGTTCCCGCTAGCCGCTCCGCGATGTCGGCGGCGGAGGCGGAATCCGTGATGGGGAAGGGGATCACCTCGGGGAGGTGGCCGTCCTGCCCTGATCGGCCGGGCATTTCAGGCCGCGCCCCCGAGAGCGGCCGTGGGTTGCGGGGCCTGCCCGGAAGCGGCAGGGGCCTCAAGGCCACGCTCCAGGATGTTGACCTGCATCTCGCGCAGGCCGAATCGGCGCCTGAGATCATCGACTAGGGGCACGGCGTCGAAGTCCTTGCAGGAGAAGATGTCGGCCCAGATCAGGCAACGTTCGGGGAAGGTGTGTACGGAGATGTGACTCTCGGCTATCATCACATAGCCGGAGACGCCCCAGTCCTCCGGTTTCGTTCCCTTATAGCGAACTACTGTGGCTGGCGCGATCTTTGTCATACCCATCTCGTCCGGGTAAAGATCCAAGATCGCGCGCACGACATTCTCATCCGAGAGCTGCTCAGGATCACCCCCGAATCCGTCGACGATGACGTGCATCGATCCCTCCTTTACGCTGCAATGGCCCCCCGCCGTACCGTGCCGACACGTGGGGGCCAAGGGATTGATGCGCTGTTCAGTTTTTAAGCGCAAGGCGCATCATAGCACAGGGGTACGCGGTGCGCAATGAGATGTACTGGGTCACTACATATGAGACAGCACCGCTGCAGGGGCAGCCTCCGGGTGGCACTTGGCAAGGTACTCCGCGGGAGTCTGTCCTGCTAAGGCCTAGTGGGGGCGGAAGGTGTTGTAGAGGTGCTCCCAGTGGCGGAGGGCAGGGCGGACCGCGGGCAGGTCCGGGTCTCCATCGCTGCGCGGGTCCCCGTAGCGCTCCCAGACCTGCCCGCCGGCAGGCGGGACTCCTCTGTGTGAGTCCTTTGGGCCCGCTCCACGTGCCCGGGGAGACCCCCCCCGTCTGGGTTGAGCTTGGGGGAGCGGGGTGGCAGGACGAAGAGCTGCAGAGCACTCCCCTGGCAGGCCGTCCGCGTCCTCGCCCTCGATGTCCCCCCGGCGCCGGACGAGGCCTGGGCCCGCGACGCCCTGGCGCGGCTGGCCTTCACGCCCACGGTGAGCCCGCCGGACCGTGAGCGCCTCGCCAATCTCTTGAACATGCGCGCCGCCAACCTGTAAGCTACGCCTGCCGCTGGCGGGCCGGCGGCAAACGACCGCGGCAGCCGGAGGGAGGCATTGCGCATGGGCGTTCTGGACAAGCTGCGCCTGGACGGCAAGGTGGCTGTCGTCACCGGCGCCGGGCGCGGACTGGGCCGGGCCATGGCCCTGGCCCTTGCCGAGGCCGGCTGCGACATCGTGGCGGCGGCCCGCACCCGTTCCCAGATCGACGAGACGGCTGGGCTGGTGCGCGACGGGGGCCGCAGGTGCCTGGTCGTGCCCACCGACATCACCGACCCGGCCTCGGTCGCGGCTATGGTCGAAAGCGCTATCGCCGAGTTCGGGCGCATCGATATCCTCCTCAACAACGCCGGCGGCGCTACCGAGGGCATGGGCAAGCCTGTGGAGGAGATCACGGACCAGGAGTGGCATACGGGCATCGACACCAACCTCTCCGGCACGTTCTACTGCTGCCGAGCGGCCATCCCCCATATGCTGCGTCAAGGTGGAGGCAAGATCATCAACGTCACCTCCGGCTTCGGCCTCCGGGGCGGCCGCGACAACTTCATGTACACCTCGTCCAAGGCCGGCTTGATCAACTTCACCCGCTCCCTGGCCATGACCTACGCCGAACGCAACATTCAGGCCAACCTCATCGCCCCCGGCCTCTTTCCTCACGACAACCCCGCGATGGTGGAGTGGTGGCGCGGCGGCAAGTTCGTCCCCATGGGCAGGCTGGGCCGCGACGAGGAGCTGGGCCCCCTCTGCGTCTTCCTGGCCTCCGACCTCTCCAGCTACATGAACGGCGACATCCTGGCGCTGGAAGGCGGTGGCTTAGCGGGGGGTCATGCTCCTACGGGCTTCGCGCCGGTGGTGCCCCTTGAGGCAGACGCCCGAAGGGGAGAAGCGTAATGGTTCTCGATCAGTTCTCGCTGCGGGGCAAGACCGCTCTCGTCATCGGCGCTGCGGGCGCCGTCGGCCGGGCGGCGGCCGTGGCCCTGGCCGAGGCCGGCGCCGACGTGGCCGTGGCCACCACCACACGTGCCGCCAAGGAGGAGGTCGCCGCCAACTCCTGCGCCAACGAGGTCTGGGCCCTCGACCGGAAAGGCTTCGCCGCCAGCATCGACGCCGCCAGCGAGGCCGACGTCCAGTCGCTAGTGGAGCGGGCGGCCGCTGAGCTCGGCCGCCTGGACGTCCTGGTCAACGCCCACGACCTCCCCTTCGCCAAGCCGATCCAGGAGGTTTCCCCCGACGAGTGGCGCCGCGTCATGGACGTTAACCTCACGGGCGTGTTCCTGGCCTGCCGCGCCGCCGCCGCGCCGATGCTCTCGCAGGGCTCGGGGCGCATCATAAACATCGTCTCGCTGCTGGCGGAGCGAGGGATGGTCAACGGGTCCGCCCTCTGCGCCGCCCAGGCCGGGGTGATGAACCTCACGCGCGCGCTGGCCCTGGAGTGGGCCCGCAGCGGCATCACCGTCAACGCCGTAGGCGCAGGCTGGACCGAAGGCATGGGCATCCTCGCCGACGAAGACTCCCGCCGCAAGCTTGACCGCTATCTCCCCGGCAAGCGGCTGGCCCGCCCGGAAGAGATAGCCGGGATTGTCGTGTACATGGCCTCCGATGCCGCCGAATACCTCACCGGCCAGGTGGTCTGGATAGAGGGCGGCGCTCTCAGCCACGTGTAGCTGTGATGACCGAGCGTGTGACCATCGACCGCCGCTTCCGCGGCCCGTCCGATTCGGGGAACGGCGGCTACGTCTGCGGCGTGGTGGCCGCCCTCGTTGGCGGGCCAGCCGAGGTCACCCTGCGCAGCCCGCCGCCCCTGGAC
>MGNZ01000023.1:11760-12240 GCA_001795235.1 Chloroflexi bacterium RBG_16_64_32
CGTCGCTCTCCGCGACAACGAGACGGTAGTGGCCGAGGGTGTCCCGGCGTCGGTGGAGATCGACGTCCCTGAACCCGTATCTTTCTCCGACGCGGAGGCGGCCGCAGCCTCTTATCTCGGGTTCCAGCAGCACGTGTTCCCCACCTGCTTCGGGTGCGGGCCCCAGCGGGCCCCAGGCGACGGCCTTCGCATCTTCCCCGGCTGGTTCGCCGGGCGGGACCTCGTCGCCGCCCCCTGGACGCCCGACGCGTCCCTGGCCGGTCCCGATGGCGCGGTGCGCCTCGAGTTGCTCTGGGCTGCCCTGGACTGCCCCGGCGGCTGGGCCCTGTTCAAGGAGGCCGACGAGCAGCGACCGATGGTGCTGGGCAGGCTCGCCGCCAGGCTGCTAGCGCCCGTGCGGCCGGGCGAGCGCTGCGTGGTGATCGGCTGGCCGCTGGGCGAGGACGGGCGAAAGCTGTACTCCGGCACCGCCGTATTTTC
>MGNZ01000024.1:0-16426 GCA_001795235.1 Chloroflexi bacterium RBG_16_64_32
GTCTACGGCCGCATCGAGGAGCAGAACCGAGAGCTGGAACGCCGCTCCCGCGAGCTACAGCGGCTCACGGAAGAGGAAACGGTACGCGCAGAGGAGTGGAAGGCGTTGTTCGCGCTGGGCGAGGAGGTTACCGCTTCCCCCGATGTGGAGAGGCTGCTCAACTCCATCGTGGTGCGCGCCAGAGACCTTCTCGGCACGGACATATCGGTGCTCATGCTCCTATCGGCAGACGGCCGAGAGCTCAGCATGGCTGCGCACTCAGGGCTGCGAACCGCCGGCATGCGCGCTCTTCGCCTATCCAGGGAGCATGGCCTACAGGCGCTGGCTCTGGACGCATCCGGTGCCGTCATCGTGGACGACTATCAGACGGACGAGCGCCTGCGCAACCGGCCGGCAACGCTTGTGAAAGAGGAGGGTCTCGTCTCTCAGGTGGCCGTACCTTTCTCCGGCAAGGGCGAGGTACTGGGCACCTTGACAGTGGGCAATCGAAAACGCACCCAGTTCACCACCCACCAGGCTGAACTACTGCAATCGTTCGCCCACTGGACGGCAGTGGTAGTTGAGACACGGAAGCTCTACGAGAAGCTCCAGAGTCTGGCGCTGCTTGAGGAGAGAGAGCGGATCGGGATGGACCTACACGACGGCGCCATCCAGTCCATATACGCCGTATTGCTGCGCCTGGAAGATTGCGCCGAACGTCTAGGCGGGCCGCCAGGCGACGTAAAGGCGGGGCTTGAGAAAGCGATGGACGATCTCAACAAGGTCCTCCAGGACATCCGCAGCTACATCTTTGATCTAAAGCCGGAGGTCTTGCAGGGCGATCTGGAAAGCGCCCTCAAGGACCTAGTGCAGAGCGTACGTGTCAACGCCTTGATAGACGCGGAGCTGGAGGTCGAGGGTGACTTGAACGGCGCCCTTACGGAAGAGCAGGCGGTCTCGCTATTTCACATAGCGCAAGAAGCGGTCAGCAACGTCAGTCGTCACGCTCAAGCCACAGCTCTCCGACTCAAGGTAACGGCGCAGCCTCGATCGGTGCGATTGGAGGCCGTGGATAACGGCAACGGCTTCGACCTCGAGGAGGGGCGGGCGGCGGATGGTCACGGCTTACGCAACATGGATGACCGCGCCCGCAGCCTGGGAGCGCACCTCCTTCTGGACAGCGCTCCGGGGCGTGGCACGCGCCTGACGGTCGAACTTCCCCTAGCGGAGGTGCGATAATAGGGTCATGGCTGAAGACATCGTCAACATCCTCATCGTCGATGACCACGAGGTGGTGCGCATGGGGCTGCGTACTCTGCTTGAGCGCCGGCCCGGCTTCGCGGTCGTGGGTGAGGCGGGGACGGGGGAGGAAGCCGTCCGTGCCGCCCGGCAATCGCGGCCGAACGTGGTCATTATGGACATCCGGCTGCCCAACGGCAACGGCGTGGAGGCCTGCCGCGAGATCAGGGAGGAGTTCCCCGAAATCAAGGTGATCATGCTCACCTCCTACGCCGACGACGAAGCGCTGTTCGGTTCGATAATGGCTGGGGCTTCAGGATACCTCCTCAAGCAGACCCGCGGCCAGAGTCTGGCGGCGGCGATCGACAAGGTGGCCAAGGGCGAATCCCTCCTGGATCCGGCCGTGACCGACAAGGTCCTCGAGCGGATGCGGCGTCTCGCCACCGGCGAAGGCGACGAGCTGTCCTCGCTCTCTCCCCAGGAACGGAAGATTCTCAGCTTGGTCTCGGAAGGAATGACAAACAAGGAGATCGCCAAGGAGGTCTTCCTGAGCGATAAGACGGTCAAGAACTACGTGTCAAGCATCCTCGGCAAGCTCAATCTCCGCCGGCGCTCTGAGGCCGCGGCCTTTATTGCTGAGCGCAGAGCGCGTCGCCTGGACTGACCCGGCGGCTACTCGAAGTCACGCTGGCAGCCGAGCACACACCGCTCAGCGAGGGCCTATTCGAATGGGGGCGTCCTTCGCACCGACTCGACTCCCTCGATCAGAAAGTCCTGGCCCGGGACGCAACCAGCTTGGTCGGCAGGGATGGCAACAGGATGCAGACCGGATCAGAAGAGATTACGCTGCTTTCAGCATCGCGCTGACCGGCTCGCGCTCCAGGATTCCCCATGTGCGAAGAGCGTGTTCTTGTTCCTCGCTGAGGACGACGCCGCACTGGATGCAGGCCACGTATTTCCCGTAGAAGTCCTGCTCATCGTGCAGGTCGCCGCCGCAGCGGGGGCAGGCCTTCAACCAGAACATCTCTCCCTCCTTTCCGGCTCTTTCTCCCACATGCCAGTCTAGCCGCAGATTCTCGCTTGCCCATCTTCCATTCGGACCTATGTCGGGTGGCCAACGGCTCTTCCCATCAGTGACCTTCCGACCTCCTGCAATGGGCCGTCTGGCCGCCCTCCTCTGGTTTCTCGCCCGGGAGGCGCGTCCTTCCGTGGGCCCGCCTTGCGTGGTAGACTCGGAAATTGGCATCCGGACGCTTGATTGGAGCGTGTCTATGTCCGAACGTAGCTACTGGCCCCTCAAGAAGTACCAGGATACTTACGACAGGTCGCTGGCGGACCCAGAAGGCTTCTGGGCGGACGAGGCACGAAAGCTGGAGTGGTTCCGGACCTGGGATAGGGTGCTGGAGTGGGCCCCACCTTTTGCCCGCTGGTTCGTGGGCGGCCAGCTCAACGCCTCCTACCTGTGCGTGGACCGCCATGTCCGGTCCTGGCGCAAGAGCAAGGTCGCTATCTACTGGGAGGGAGAGCCCGGCGATTCCCGTGTCCTGAGCTACTCCACCCTCTACCGGGAGGTGAACCGCTACGCCTCTGTGTTGAAGCGGCTGGGAATCGGCAAGGGCGACGCGGTCGCCCTATACCTGCCGATGATCCCGGAGCTGCCCATATTCATGCTCGCCTGCGCCCGCATCGGCGCCGTCCACACCGTGGTCTTCTCCGGCTTCAGCGCTCAGGCCCTGGCGGACCGCATGAACGATGTGAAGGCGAAGCTCCTTGTCACCGCGGACGGCGGCTATCGCCGCGGGCGGGTGCTGGAGTTGAAGGCGATCGCCGACGAGGCGATGGGCCTCGCTGCCAGCGCGGAGAGATCGATCGTTGTGCGCCGGGTGGGGAGCGATATTCCCATGCGGCAAGGTCGGGACTTCTTCCTCCATGATCTGCTCGCTCGCGCGGACCTCCGCGTCGAGCCCGAGCCTCTGGAGGCCACGCATCCGCTCTACATCCTGTATACCTCTGGCACCACCGGCAAGCCCAAGGGCATCGTTCACTCCACCGGGGGATACCTTGTCTTCAACTGCTCCACCTATCGCTGGGTGTTCGACATCAGGGACGACTCCGTCTACTGGTGCACTGCGGACGTCGGCTGGGTCACCGGCCACAGCTCGATCGTGTATGCGCCGCTGATGCATGGTGCGTCGCTGGTGATGTACGAGGGGGCTCCGGATTACCCCCGCCTGGACCGCTGGTGGGACATTGTGGAGAAGTACGGGGTCACCGTCCTGTACACCTCGCCCACGGCGATCCGCATGTTCATGGGTCACGGCGAGCAGTGGCCGGCGTTGCACGATCTGTCCAGCCTGGAGCTCCTGGGCAGCGTGGGCGAGCCGATTAACCCGGAGGCCTGGCGCTGGTACTATGAACACATCGGCGGCGAGCGCTGCCCCATCGTCGACACGTGGTGGCAGACGGAGACTGGCGGCTTCATGATCTCGCCTGCGCCGGGCATCCAGCCGCTACCGCTCAAGCCGGGCTCGGCCGGGCTCCCTTTGCCCGGGGTTGACCCCGTGGTGGTCGACGATGAGGGGAATGAGGTTCCGCGGGGCGAAAAGGGATTGCTGGCCATCCGGCGGCCCTGGCCGGGCATGCTCATTGGCATCCACAACAATCCGGAACGCTACCGTAAGGCCTACTGGGAGCGACTGCCGGGCCTCTACTACACGGGCGACTACGCCATCCGGGACGAGGAGGGCTACTTCTGGCTCCTGGGCCGTGCCGACGAGGTGCTGAAGGTGGCCGGTCACCGGCTGGGCACCCTGGAGCTGGAGAACGCCGCCGTCTCCCACCCGGCGGTGGCTGAGGCGGCCGCTGTGGCCAGGAGCGATCCTGTGAAGGGCGAGACTATAGTGCTTTTCGCCATCCTCGGCGAGGGCCATGGGCCTTCGGAGCAGCTTAAGGATGAGCTACGCGCCCACATGCGTCGTGTCGTGGGAGCCATCGCCACTCCGGAGGGGATCTACTTCGTGACCAAGCTGCCCAAGACGAGCTCCGGAAAGATCATGCGCCGCGTTCTGGCCGCCGTTGCCGCCGGCGCTGACGTCGGCGATGTCAGCACCCTTGAGGACGAAGCCTCTGTGGAGGAGGTGCGGCGTGCCTACGAGCAGCTTAAGAAGGCGGTGTAGGCGGCCTGTGATCCGCGGAGAGATCTGCCGAAGGAGATAGCCGTGGCGACCATTCAGACCGCCACCGGCCCTATCGACGAGGAGCGGCTGGGCTTCACGCTCAGCCACGAGCACATCATCGTCGGCTCCGCGGGCGTGCGGGAGGCGTATCCCTTCCTGTTCGATATGACCCGCACCCGCGAGCGGGTCATTCGCGAGCTGTCCGAAGCGAAGGCGGGCGGCGTCGATACGATAATTGACGCCACGACCATGGACCTGTCGCGGGACGTGGACTTCGTGGCCGAGGTGTCGCGGGCCAGCGGCGTGCAGGTAGTGGTAGCCACCGGCCTTTGGCGGGACATCCCCCGCTTCTTCTGGGAGCGCGACCCCGGTTTCATCGCTGAAGTATTTATCCATGAGATCCAGGACGGTATTGGGGGTGACCGGATCAGAGCCGGTGTGATCAAGGTGGCCAACGATCAGGAGGGCGTGACGCCCCAAGCGGAGCGGGTGCTGCGGGCGGCCGCACGCGCTTGCAAGGCCACCGGCGTGCCCATCACCACCCACCAGTGGGCGCCGGCTCAGGTGGGCCGGCGGCAGATGGAGATATTCCTTGACGAGGGTGTGGACCCGGGCCGCGTCTGCATCGGTCACAGCGCCGACACTACTGACGTGGACTATCTGGAAGGGCTGCTTAGGGAGGGCGTGTACCTTTCGATGGACCGCTATCCCGGCCGCCCGGACTTGCCGGACTGGCCGGAGCGAAACGCCACCGTCAAGGCGCTCATAGACCGTGGTTGGGCCGACCGCCTGATGCTGGGGCACGACTACGCACCCGCGCCTTACCCGGCGGACGGGCTGGGCCCGGACACCGAGAGCCCCACGCGCTACCTGTTCGTCTCCACCACAGCGCTGCCTTCACTGCGCGCCGAAGGCGTGGATGAGGGCACTATTCGTAAGATGACCGTCGACAATCCACGGCGATACCTGGCAGGCTGACACTCGACAAGGAGGTCACCGCGATGGAAGCTCAGATCCTATTCGGCGATAGCGCAGTCAACGTCAGCCTTCCCGACCGTGCGCGGATTGTTGGAGGTGGCGACGGCGCATCGCGCGGCCCGCGTCTGGAGCCGGTCGCCGACCAGGAAGCCGCCGTGCGCAGGGCGCTTTCACGGCCGTTGGGCATGCCCCGCATCGGCGAGCTGGTGCGTCCCGGCGCCAGCGTCCTCATCGCCTTCGACGATCCCACCGTGCCCTCCTTCGGGCCGGTGCGGCGCCTGGCGATCGAGGCGATACTGGAGGAGCTGGCCGGGGCCGGCGTGCCCGAGGAGAACGTGAGCCTGGTCTGCGCCAACGCCCTTCACCGCAAGTGGACCGAAACGGAGCTCGCCTCCATCCTGGGCCCAGACCTCGTGCGGCGTTTCGGCGTTCGCCTCACCTGCCACGACGCCGAGGACGCCGACAACCTCACGTATCTGGGCACCACCCCAAGCGGCTATGACGTTGAGGTGCATCGGAAGGTCGCCGACTCCGATCTCACCATTTATGTCAACGCCGCTTGCCATCTGGGATTCAGTGGCGGATGGAAGTCCGTCTGCGTCGGGCTTTCCACCTGGCGCTCCATCCGTTGGACGCACACGCCTGACGGCATGTCCATGTCCGTGCGCGAGAACCGCATGCATAACGTATTGGACGAGATGGGCCGTCTTCTAGAAGCACGCGTGGGACGGCCGGTGTTCAAGGTGGAGACGGTTCTGGCCAATCCCACTACTATCGGTCGCATCTGGGCGGGGAGTGTGGCGGAGACAAGAGCGGCGGTCGTCGACGTCCAGACGTCGATGCACAAGCCCAGACGGAGCGAGGCTGAGCCGGCGGACGTCGTCATCTACGGGGTGCCTGCCTGGAGTCCGTACGCTACCTTCGCCGGGATGAACCCGTTGCTAACCCTCGTCTCCTCCGGACTCGGCTACCTGGGCGGGTACATCGAGGCCCTGGGCAAGCCGGGCTGCTCGGTCATCATGGCCAGCCCCTGTCCCGACGAATGGGACCTGGAGCACCATCCCGCCCACGCCGAGGTGTGGGAGCGCGTGCTGCCCCAGACGCTGGACCCGTACGAGATCAGCGACCGCTTTGGCGACGAGTACGCCGGACATGCAGGCTTCATCGAGCGGTACCGTTTCGGCGTGGCCTATCACCCCGTGCACGCCATCCTAGCTACGCATCCCTTGAAGCGCCTGAAGCACGCCGGGCGGGTGTTGGTGGCCGGCGCCGCAGACCCAGCCGTACCCCGGCACTTGGGCTTCATCCCAACCGCCACCGTCGAGGAGGCGATTGCGGAGGCCGAGCGAATCCACGGGCGCGACTGCTCCATCGTCTGCATCCAGCAGTTCCCCGGCTGGTAGTCTCCGCCCGAAGCAAGGGTACAGTCCCGTGTTCAGACCACTGGCCCACTGCGCAGGCTGTATAATGCGAATCGGCGACCGGGCCCAGCCGAAAGCCTCTCCGGCGCCGCGCCAGCGAGTCGGGCACAAATAGCCGTAGCGCCGCAGTCGGTGGCCGCCTTCGCAGATGCCAAGAGCTGATGGACGACGGTTTTAAGGCGGGCCCAGCCCAGGGGCGAAGCGCCGTGAGGAAGAGATGACGGTTCAGGAGCCGGTAGACAACCCGCTGAGGGTGGGCATGCGCAGCCAGCGCACGCCTGAGCCCAACACCCTGGTCATCTTCGGCGCTACGGGTGACCTCACGCAGCGGAAGCTGATACCCGCCCTGT
The DNA here is from genome assembly GCA_001795235.1 of Chloroflexi bacterium RBG_16_64_32. Taxonomy (GTDB): domain Bacteria; phylum Chloroflexota; class Dehalococcoidia; order SM23-28-2; family RBG-16-64-32; genus RBG-16-64-32. The sequence continues at coordinate 7,144 of MGNZ01000024.1, forward strand.
ACAATCTGGCGCTGGAGGGGCTGCTCCCCGGTGGGTTCTCCGTTGTAGGGTTCGCCCGCCGCTCGAAAACCAACGAACTGTTCCGCTCTGAGATGAAGAGCGCTGCGGACCAGCACTCTCGAACGAAGCCGCTGCAAGCATCGGTCTGGGACGGCTTCGCGTCCAATCTCCACTATCACCAATCGGAATTCACCGATCCGGAGGGTTTCGCCGCTCTCGCTAACGCGCTCGCGAAAATCGAAAGCAAGACGGGCGCTTGCAACCGGCTATACTACCTGGCCACGCCGCCCAGCTACTACGCCGAAATAGCCGGACGGCTGAGCGAGGCGGGCCTCACTCGCAACGACACCGCATGGACCCGGATCATAGTCGAGAAGCCCTTTGGTCGTGATCTGGCCAGCGCGGCGGAGTTGAACCGTACCCTGAACTCCGCATTCGATGAGGATCAGGTCTATCGCATCGATCACTATCTGGGGAAGGAGACCGTCCAGAACATCCTGGTCTTCCGCTTCGCCAACGGCATCTTCGAGCCGATATGGAACCGTCGCTATATCGACCACGTCCAGATCACGGTGGCCGAGAGCATCGGCGTCGAGGGCCGTGGCCCCTACTACGAGCGGGCCGGCGTAATCCGCGACATCGTTCAGAACCACGCGATGCAGCTCCTCTCCCTGGCCGCGATGGAGCCCCCTGCAACGTTCGAGCCCAACGCCGTCCGCGATGAGAAGGTGAAAGTCCTGCGGGCAGTCCGCCCCGTCGCCCTCGAAGATGCGGACCGGTTCACGGTGAGGGGGCAGTACGGCCCCGGCGCGATCTCCGGCCGGAAAGTACCCGGCTACCGTGAAGAGGAACGTGTGGCAGCGGACTCGACCACGGAAACGTACCTGGCGCTGAAGCTGTTCATAGACAACTGGCGTTGGGCGGGCGTGCCATTTTACATCCGGTCTGGTAAGCGCCTGCCGAAGCCGGTCACCGAGATTGCGATCGTGTTCAGGCAGCCGCCGCTATCACTGTTTCCGGCGACGGGCGGCAGCAGCATCGAGCCCAACGTGCTGAGCATGACGATCCAGCCGGACGAGGGAATATCACTAAAGTTCGGCTCCAAGGTGCCGGGGCCTCAGGCGGCCCTGCGCATCCGGCCGGTGGAGATGGACTTTAGCTACGGTACCTCGTTCGGGTTCGCCGCCGCGGACGCGTACGAGCGTCTTCTGCTGGAGGCGATGCTGGGTGACTCCACCTTGTTCGCCCGCCGCGATGAGGTGGAGGCGGCCTGGGCGTTCATCACCCCAATCATCGAGGGTTGGGCTAACTCCGAGCCGCGGCGGTTCCCCGACTACGAGGCGGGCACGTGGGGCCCGGACGCCGCCGACGAATTCATGTCTAGCGACGGCCGAAAGTGGCGGAGGCTGTAAACGTATGGCGGCCCCCAGCGAGTACAGCGCCATCCTGAGCGGTGAGGCGCGCCCGGTCGATGTCGTGGCCATCGAGGGCGAGCTCCGGCAGCTCTGGACCGCCGCCGCCCAGGACGCCTTCGAGGGTCACCCAGTCGTCCGCGCCTGCGTTCTGAACCTGGTCGCCTACGCCCCAGGCGACGACGCGGCCCGCCACATCAACGAGGTGCTCGCCCAGGTGTCCGGCCGCCACCCCAGTCGCTCCATCGTCATCGTCGCCGAACCCGGCACAGGGGCGCCGCTGCTCCAGGCCGCCATCTCCGCTCACTGTCAGATCGCGCCCGAGGGTGGAAAACAGGTGTGCAGCGAGCAGATCACCCTCCGCGCCTCCGGCCCGGCCGTTGGTGAGCTTCACAGCACCGTTGTGCCGCTATTGGTCCCAGACCTACCTGTCTTCCTCTGGTGGCACGAGGAGCCGTCGCTGGGAAGCCACCTGTTCCAGGAGCTGCTGGAAACCAGCGATCGGCTGATCGTGGACTCCGCGGATTTCGCGCCCGAAAGCGCGGCCTCATCTCTTGCCGCCCTACAACGGCTCGCCCGCGAGGGCACAGTCGCTGTGAGCGATCTCAACTGGTCGCGGCTGAATCACTGGCGCGAGCTCGTAGCGCAATTCTTCGACACGCCGCCTGCCCGCCAGCACCTCGATCGCCTGAAAAGCGTGAGCGTTGAGGTCGCCCCCGTTCGAGGCAGTGAGCCGGGCTTTATCGAAGGCCTGCTCCTTGTTGGCTGGCTGGCGTCTCGTCTGGGCTGGACGCTGGAGAAGGGTGGCAAGCGCGCCCGGGACGGCGCTCTGGCATTCGACCTCAGGAGCGCTGTCGGGTCCGTGCACGTGGAACTGAAGCCGGTCCCGGGTCGGCCGCGGGAGGGCTTGCTTTCCGTCCTGCTCGGGGCCGCCGGGGGCGTAAGCTTCTCCATCTCCCGTGATGCCGAGGACTATGCGTGCGTGGTCGTTGCCGCCGGGATGCGCGACGGCGGCGGACCCCCGCGAGCGGTGCGAATGGACCTGCCATCGGAGGCGGCCCTATTGTGTGAAGAGCTGGAGATGCTCGCCGATGACTCCGTCTACAGGGAGGCGTTGGACGAGGCTGTCCGGTTCATGGAGGTGGGCCGCTGACGTCAATCAGGACGGCCGGCTCACTTGGAGCGGCGGCGGGCCAGCTCCTCCAGGATGAACGGATTGGTCTGCCGTTCGATCCCGATCTTGGTCTCCTGCATGTGCCCCGGAAGGACCACGGTCTCGTCGGGTAGCTCCAGCAGACGCGTGACAATGCTGGACATCTCCTGCCCGTAGTCGCCGCCCGGCAGGTCCGTGCGGCCGATGGAGCCGCGAAACAGGGTGTCGCCGCTGAAGAGCATACCCTCCGTGTAGAAGGATATGCTGCCGGGGGTGTGGCCGGGCGTGTGGATCACCGTCAGTTTGACTCCCTCCACCTCGACCTCATCACCGTCGACCAGAAGAGCGTCGGGCTCCGGCGGCGGCTCCACCGTTTGACCGGTGAACATGGCGGCGGTCTGTGCAGCACTGCGAGCGATGCCGATCTCCTGCGGGTGGAGGAGGAACTTGGCGCCCGTCGCCTCCTGGACGCCGCGGACTCCCAGGATGTGGTCGACGTGGGCGTGGGAGTTGGCGATGACCTTGATGTTGAGCCCCATGTCCTTGGCCAGCTTCAGGATCTCGCCTGCCTGGTCTCCCGGGTCGATGACGATCCCCTCGCGGGTCCTGCGGGAGCCGATGATCCAGCAGTTCTCGGCGAAGACGCCGACGACGATGCCCCGCACCATCAGTTCGCTCACCTGTGGTTCTGCCATGTAAACTTCTCTTCGGACCTTGCTGGGGGAGCCCGGCCTAAGGAGATCGTAGCATAAGCGGAGGCGCCAACCGAGGCCGCTGCCGCTGGCCCTGTCAGGAAAAACCCCACGTCAAGCTGGGGCCGTGCCCGATTGACGGCGCCAGCCGCGTAGAGAATCCTCTTGCATGACGGAGCTTCCCTGTTTGACGGCCTGCGGGGTCTCCTCTACAGTAGCGGTGATTCATCTCAGTCGGAAGGAGCACACATATGGAGCTTAAGGAGGTCTTTGGTCGCAGACGCACGATTCGCTTTTTCCTCCCGTTCCGGCCGGTGGAGCGGGACAAAGTCCAGAAGATGCTGGAGGCGGCGCGCCGCGCTAGCTGCGTGGGAAACGTCAACAATTCTCGGGCCATTGTCATCTGGAAGGATCAGGCGTCGGAAGAGCTGATCAAAGCCATCACGCCGCCGTGGGCTACCAGCAGATGCAGACGGCCCCCTGTTTCATCGTCTGGTACTCTGACGCAGCGGCCTATGAGATCAACAAGTGGATCGAGGATCTCAAAGGCCTCGCGGACACGAGACGGCTGGGCTCTAACGCGGAAGAGACCAAGCGGCTCATCGAACAAGCTCTAAGGCCTGTCTTCACGCCCATGTGGCGGCAAGCAGCCGTGTCGCCGCTGGCGTTTATGGATCTCGGGCAGGCTGTCGCCCAAGCCACCCTTGTAGCCTACGATGAAGGCCTGGGTACCTGCCTGATGAGCAGCCCCGTAATGATCGACAAGGTGAACAAGCTGTTGAAGCTGCCGGAAACCGCCACCCTCGTTTGCGTGATGTCAGTGGGCTATCCGGCGGAGTCCTGGGAGGCGGGCGGCCAGACCCGCAAGGCCCCCTTTGACGACCTGTTCTCCGAGATGGAGTACGGGAAGCCGTTCAAGACCAGTTCCGAGGTCTGGGACGAGCTGCGCCAGGCGAAGATGCTCCAGGAGGAGGCGCCGCTCCCCTGGCGTGACGCCGAGCTGAAGTACCTGATGCGGGCGCTGGAGCTTGAGGAACGCATAACGGCCTTTCAAATCCCCGGAGCCCAGGAGTAGCAATCGTGGACGTCCTCGCGTCCGGTATCGGCGAGTTCCGGAAGCCCGACCCTGATGGCTACAGGGAATACGTACGCACCCACAAGGAGCGGCGTCTTGTCAGCAAGGTAATGAGCGAGCACGATGCCATTTCCCGCTTCGTGGAGGACGGCGACTATCTCGCTTACGACCAGAACGTGGCTGTGCGCGGCCCCACCTCCTTGTTCCGGGAGATCATCCGCCAGCGCAAGAAAGACCTGTGGATCGCCGCCAAGTTCACCTGGTCGGATGCCTCCCTGCTCGTCGCTGGTGGCTGTGTCAGCAAGATCGACGTGGGATGGATGGCGACGGGCAGGCTCATCAACGAGGCCATTCGCAAGGGCGAACTGAAGCTTATCGATTGGACCAATGGCGCTTTGGCCTACCGCCATCTGGCGGGTTCGCTAGGTGTGTCCTTCCTGCCCATGCGATATCTTGTCGGAACCGATACCTTCACTCAATCCGGCGCCAAGGTCATCGAGGACCCCTTTACAAGCCAGCCGATCTGTCTCGTGCCCGCGCTCTATCCAGACGTAGCGATCATCCACGTGCAGCAGTGCGATATCTACGGCGACGCTCGCGTGCTGGGCGCTGGAGTGGCGCCCATGGAGATCGCTATGTCGTCCAAGAAACTCATCATCTCAACCGAAGAGATCATCGACCACGAAGCTATTCGCCGCCAGCCGCAGAGAACGACCATCCCGTACTATTTTGTCGACGCCGTAGTGGTGGCGCCCTTCGGCTGCTACCCTGGCAGCACGCCCGGCCTATACGGCGCGGATATTGAGCACTGGATGCAGTTTGGTGCGGCTGAGATGCAGGGTAAGACGGACGAGTACCTGGAGAACTGGGTTTTCAGCGTGGCCTCGCACGAGGAGATGCTGGACAAGCGGGTGGGCGCCGCGAAGCTGTTGAAGCTGCGACAGGCGGAGACCGTTCGGGAGGGATACTACGAATGAGCGAGCAACTGACCTTCACGGACGTCGAGGCCAACATCTGTACCATTGCGGGAATGATCGAGGAGGACAAGCTGTATTTCGTGCAGATGGCCGGTGCCCCGCTGATGGCGGTGCTCCTGGCCAAGTACATGAGCGCGCCGGGCGTCGGCTACGTGGTGGAGGAGGGAGCCGTGGCGCCCAGCCCCAGCTTCCCCCTGCCTCGCATGATGGTGGGGGCCAGCCGGTCTCACTATCGAGCGGTCGGGTGGTATGGCATGAACATCGTGGATTCTCACGCCGCCCTCGGCTTCATGGACTACGGCCTGCTGGCCTGTCTTCAGATCGACAAGTTTGGTAACTTCAATTCCACTTTCATCGGTGGCACCTACGAGCAGCCGGAACGCCGCTTCGGCGGCGCCGGCGGCGCCACCGAGATCGCCTCCCAGTGCTGGCGCACCCTCCTCATGACAAAGCTCCAGTCCCGGAAGTTCGTCAACAAGGTTGACTTCGTGTCCTCACCGGGCTACCTCGACGGCACACCCGGAGCACGAGAACGTGCAGGCCTGCCGGCCAACACGGGGCCCTACAAGGTCATCACCCAGGAGGCCGTCTTCGACTTCCACGAGGAGACGCACCAGATGCGGCTCATCGCCATGATGCCCTGGGTCACGGAGGAAGAAGTCCTTAGCAAGATGGAGTTCGAGCCTCTCATCGCCGACAAGGTGGAGCGTATGACGCTGCCCACCGAGGAGCAGCTTACGATAATTCGGACGGAGATCGACCCCGGCGGCCTGACCGTGAGCCGCGGCGAGTGGTTCACGATCGACCGGGACACCGACAAACGCGTGACCTAGGAGGGGAATCGCGGCCTGCCCGTCGCCGCGCTGGCGCGGCGTCGGTGGCCAAGCAGGTGAAGCGGGCCGCGGCGAAAGGAGGATGACTGTCATGGGCACGGAGGCTTCGACAGAGAGGAAGCAGGTGTCGATCAGGGGCGCTCATCTGCGCCTGGGGGAGTCGCCGGCGCTGATCGGCAGCCGTTGCCCCGGCTGCGGCGAGCACTTCTACCCGCCCCGCCACGTCTGCCTCAACTGCTACCAGGAGGGGCTGGACGAGGTAGCGCTGTCCACCCGTGGCGACCTAAGGTCGTTCACGATCGCCAGGATGGGCCTGCCGGGCACGGCGATGACCCCGCCCTATGTCATCGCTCAGGTGTGGCTTCCGGAGGGCGTCGCCGTGGCCACCGTGCTCACGGACGTCGACCCTGAGGCGGTGAGCATCGGCATGCCCCTGGAGCTCGTCGTGGAGAAGCTCAGCACCGACAGCGAGGGGAACGACGTCATGACGTTCAAGTTTCGACCGGTGAGGGAGGGATAGCTATGGGCGAGCGGGTTGTCATACTAGGCGTCGGCCTGCATCCCTTCGGCAGGCATCCCGACAAGAGTATCGGTGAGCTGGCGCGGGTGGCCGCCTTGGCTGCCCTCAAGGATGCCGGCGTGGAGTTCAAGGACATAGAGGCCGGCTTCTGCGGGCACGTAGTCCAGGGCGTGGGCGCGGGGTTGCGCACCTTCGGTGAGGTAGGGATGACCGGCATCCCCATCACCAACGTGGAGCTGGCCTGCGCCAGCAGCTCGCGGGCGGCCATGCTGGCCGCCGACGCTATTGTCGGTGGCCTCTACGACCTGGCGATGGTCATCGGCATCGAGAAGATGCAGCGCGGGCTGCTGAGCGGCGTCGGCGGCGCCGAGGGCGGCTACCAGTCCAGGATGGGCATCGCTTTGATGCCCGCCCTGTACGCCCTCATGGCCCAGCGGCACATGCATCTCTACGGCACCAAGCATGAGCACTTCGCGCAGGCGTCCGTGAAGGCTCACCGCAACGGCGTCCTCAACCCCAACGCCCAGTACCAGAAGGCGATCACCCTGGAGGACATCCTGAACTCCCGCATGATCGCCGAACCGATCACGCTGTACGAGTGTTCGCCGACGACCGACGGCGCATCGGCGGTGGTCCTGGCCTCGGAGAAGCGGGCGCGGCAGTACACCAAGGATCCCGTGTTCATGGACACCTGGGCGGGAGGCACCCCCAAGTACGTGCGGGGCGAGGCGGACTTCCTTGAAGGGCCGAACGAGATGCTGGCGCGGAAGGTGTACGAAGAGGCCGGGTTCGGGCCGGAGGATGTGGACGTGGCCCAGGTGCACGACGCCTTTAGCCCGGGGGAGGTGTTCCTGGTGGAGGAGCTGGGTTTCTGCCCCCACGGAGAGGGCGGACCGTTCGTCTACGAGGGGAACACGGAGATCGGCGGCCGTATCCCCGTCAACACCGACGGCGGGCTGCTGTCACGTGGCCACCCCATCGGCGCCACCGGCGGAGCGATGATCACGGAGCTGACGCTACAGCTCCGCGGTCAGGCCGGCCAGCGTCAGGTGTCGGGCGCGAAAACGGCCCTGATGCACAACGCCGGCATCGGCGGCGTCAACGTCATCGCCTTCAAGCGATAGGGGAACGGACGCAGCGCTATCTGCCCTGGAAGCGCGCCGGGCGCTTCTCCAGGAAGGAGCGCATGCCCTCCCTGAAGTCCTCCGTCTGGAACAGCGGCAGGAGCTGCAAGAAGACGTGGTGGACGTTGGCCTCAAACGTCTCCTCCAGCCCCAGGCGCATCATCCGTTTGGTCGCCTGAACGGCCAGCGGGGCGTTGGCGGCGATCTCTGTGGCCATCTCCATGGTGACGGGCATGAGCTCGTCGGGCTCCACTACACGGTTCACGAGGCCTAGCTCCAGCGACTCCTGCGCGCTCAATGTCAGGCCGCGGAACGCCACCTCTGCGGCCTTCGCCCAACCGATAAGGCGCGGCAAGAGCCAGCTCCCGCCGCTTTCAGGCAGGATGCCGCGCTTGGTGAACACAGCCGCCAGCTTTGCCTCCCTGGAGGCGATGCGGATGTCGCAGCCCAGCGCTATGTCCATGCCGTAGCCGGCGGCGGCGCCGTTTAGTGCGCAGATGACCGGCTTGTCCGTCGTGTGCAGGACGACGGGCGGGCTACCGGCCAGATCGAAGCGGGCGGTCGCGAGCCCTGCGCCGTCCGCACCGATGCCTGTGCCGGAGACGACGTCCTTTATGTCGAGTCCGGCGCAAAAACCGCGGCCGGCCCCGGTCAGGACGATAACTCGCACGTCGGTATCCTGGTCGGCTTCACGAAGGGCCCCGCTCAGCGACGTAAGCATCGCCATCGTGATGGCGTTGAGGCGGTCAGGCCGGTTGAGGGTGATTGTCGCGATCCCGCTTTCAACGTGGTACAGGAGGTCGGGATAGTCAGACATCGAATACCTCCTCCGCTTGAAGGAAATGGGTGTCCCGTCGTGGCACGGGGTCCGCTACGATCCGGCCACGCGCCGCTTGTGGCCGGCCCAGTAGGGCTCGCGAAGCTGGCGCTTGAGCACCTTTCCCGTGGGATTTCGGGGTAGCATATTGACGAAGTCCACGGAGCGTGGCCGCTCAAAGCCGCCGAGTTTGTCCCGGCAGAACTCCATAATCTCCTCGTCGCTGGCGGCGGCGCCTTCGCGCAGCACGACGATCGCCTTCACCGTCTCGCCCCACTGCTCGTCGGGTACCCCAATGACGGCGGCGTCGGCGATCGCTGGGTGCTTGAACAGCACCTCCTCCACCACGCGCGGGTAGATGTTCTCGGCGCCGGACACGATCATGTCCTTGACCCGGTCCTGAACGTAGATGTAGCCTTCGTCGTCGAGGATGCCGGCGTCGCCCGTGTGCATCCAGCCGCCGCGAAGGGCCTCGGCCGACTCGTCGGGAAGGTTCCAGTAGCCCCGCATGAGCTGCGGCCCGCGGGCGATGATCTCGCCGATCGTGCCGTTAGGCACGGGGTTGTCGTCCTCGTCCACGACGCGTACCTCCGTGCCGACGAGAGGTCGCCCGGCTGAGAGAAGCAGGTCTGGCTTGTCCGCTAGCGCCCGCTCGTGGTCAGAGGGTAGCAGTTGGCTGA
>MGNZ01000024.1:16451-17195 GCA_001795235.1 Chloroflexi bacterium RBG_16_64_32
CCTTGGGAGAACTCGCACTTGAATACCTCCACCGCGCGCTTGAGGGTCTCCACGGCGATCGGGGACGCCCCGTACGTAATGCGCCGCACACCATCGAAGTTGCGCGTTCCGATGTCCGGCACGAATACGAGACAGGCCTGGATCATCGCCGGCACCAGCGTCCCCTGCGTCACGTTCTCCTCGCTGAGCGCTCTCACGACCTCCAGAGGATTGAAATCCGCCTGAATGTACATGGAGCCGCCCAGGCACACGGTCACGAAGGCTGTAGCGGCGGCGGCGGCGTGGTACAGGGGCGCCACGACCAGATTGCGCTCGCCCGGCGTCCCGGAGTAAACGAGAAGGAACTGGCTTAGCTGGGCGCATACTGCGCCGTGGGTCAGCACCGCGCCCTTGGGGTGGCCCGTAGTGCCGCTCGTGTACATCTGGTAGACGTCGTGATCGTCGGTGATTACGCGGTCGGGGGGCGTGGTCGGTGCGCTGGCCACCCACTCGCCATAGTCGTCCCACCCCTCCCCTCCGCGTCCACCTATCGCCATGAACCGCCCGACTGTTGCAAGCTCTCCCCGGATCCCGCCCACGGCCCCGGCGTACTCCCCTGAGACGATGAGCATTTTGGCCTCGGCGTCGTTGATGATGTACGGCCACTCTGGAGCCGCCAGCCGGTAGTTTAGAGGCACCGGCACAACGCCTGCCTTGGAGGCGCCGTAGTACATCAGCGCATACTCGATGCTGTTCTTAGAGAGG
>MGNZ01000024.1:17278-17358 GCA_001795235.1 Chloroflexi bacterium RBG_16_64_32
GGTCATCCGCCGGTCGCCCTGCACAGCGAATTCGATGTCGGGCTGCTCGCGGGCCTGGTAGTCGAGATAGTCGTGGAGCC
>MGNZ01000025.1 GCA_001795235.1 Chloroflexi bacterium RBG_16_64_32
GCTGAAGCAGCGTGGCTGCGATTCCGCTTTCCTCTTCCACGTTCTGCAGCAGCGAAACCGTCGTGGAGCGTGACTCCATATCCGCTGACTCGGAACGGTCGACACTTGCCTGCCAGGCCGAGACCGCTGCAGCGGCTATCACGATGACGCCCAGCACGGCGAAACCGCCGATGATGAGCCATCGACTTGGCGTTCTACTGGTTCGTGCGACGTTGTCCATGATCTTCCTCCTATCGGCCGCCCTTCGTTTGCGCTCCACGCCGTTCACGCGTGATAGCCAGGCGGCCCGAAAACAAGGACGCCGTCGGCACGGATATTGTTGCAGACAACGGCCTGACCAGCCGCAGCCGCCGGCGGCAACGCAGCAGCGCCCGTGTTTGTAACTCTATGCGCTCTACGGCGTCGTTCGTTGTGTAGGACCGCAACGCCACGTGCGTGATAAGTGCATTCTCCTTGAAGATTTGGATGCGCCTATTGCGTATATTTGGAAGGGTAGTCTGCAACACAGGATGAGGCGCACACTCAGATGAAATACGTCTACCACTTCTCCGAAGGCAGCGCCGCCATGGCCGATCTGCTGGGCGGTAAGGGGGCCAACCTTGCCGAAATGACCCGCCTGGGCCTGCCCGTGCCGCCCGGCTTCACCATTTCCACCGAGGCCTGCCGCGACTACCTCCGCGATGGCCATCAGCCGCCTCCCGGCCTTTGGGATGAGGTCCGCGAACATCTTGAGGAGATGCAACAGACGCTGGGACGCCGCCTTGGCTCGTCGGACAGGCCGCTGCTCGTGTCCGTCCGTTCAGGCTCCCGTTTCTCTATGCCGGGGATGATGGACACGGTCCTCAACCTCGGCCTCAACGATGAGACTTTGGACGGGCTCGCCCGCGAAACCGGCGACCGTCGCTTCGCCCTGGACTCCTACCGCCGCTTCATCCAGATGTTCGCCAAGGTGGTCCTCCACCTGGACTCCGAACCGTTCGAGGAAGCGCTGGCAGAGGCGCGAGGACGCTGCCGCGCCTCCTGCGACGCCGATATAGACGAGGAGACGCTGGCCTGGACTGTGAATCGTTTCCGGGAGATCTCCGGCGATCACGGCGGCCAGCCCTTTTCCGCAGACCAAGAGGAGCAGCTCCGCCGCGCCGTCCTGGCCGTGTTCGATAGCTGGAACAACCGCCGCGCCGTCGCCTACCGCCGCCACCACGGCATCCCCGATGATCTTGGTACCGCCGTCAACATTCAGGCGATGGTCTTTGGCAACCGCGGCCGGGACAGCGCTACCGGCGTCGCATTCAGCCGCAGCCCCGCCACAGGAGAACGAAGGCTCTACGGCGAGTACCTTGCCAACGCCCAGGGAGAGGACATCGTATCCGGGGCGCGCACGCCCGAACCCATCGAGGAGCTGGCGGCCCAGATGCCGGTCATCCACAGGGAGCTGGCCGCCGCCGCCGGTCTACTGGAGCACCACAACCGGGACATTCAAGACATCGAATTCACCGTGGAAAGCGGCAAGCTGTATATCCTTCAGACACGTTCGGCCAAGCGCACGGCAGCCGCCGCAGTCAAGGCGGCCGTGGACATGACCGCCGAGGGCATGATCGACCGAAATGAGGCCCTGAGGCGGGTCCCCGCCGGCGATCTATCCCAGCTCTTGCTGCCCCGGTTCAGCGACACGGCCAAGCGCCAGGCGTTGGTGGAGGGCAGGCTCATTGGCCGCGGCCTCAATGCTTCCCCCGGCGCCGCCACGGGCCCCGTCGTATTCGACGCCGATGCGGCGGCAGCGGCGGGCGCCAACGGCAGCCAGCCCGTCGTCCTCGTCCGCCGGGAGACCAGCGCTGAGGACGTCCACGGCATCATCGCCGCCGCCGCCGTCCTCACCAGCCGCGGGGGCATCACCAGTCACGCTGCGGTAGTCACCCGCGGGCTGGGCAAGCCCGCCGTGGTCGGATGCGGCGTCCTGCACATCGAGCCCAAGCAACGGCGGATGTCCGTCAACGGCACGCGCGTCCGGGAAGGGGACGTCATCAGCATAGACGGCTTCACCGGCGAGGTGTTCGCGGGGGCCATCGAGACCGTGCAGCCCAACGTGGCCGGCGACGGTGACCTGTCCCAACTACTCACCTGGGCTGACCAGACCCGCACACTCGGCGTGCGCGCCAACGCCGATACGCCCGACGACGCACGCCAGGCCCTGGCTTTGGGCGCCGAAGGCGTGGGTTTGTGCCGCACTGAGCACATGTTTTTCCTGCGTGAGCGCCTTCCCTTTGTCCGCACCATGCTCACCGCGGCAAGAGAGGTGTCCGAGATGGAGCGCGCGGTGGAAGACGCCCGGCTGGACCCGCCGTCCGGGCGGGCTGCCGGCGACGCCCGCACCGTGGCCCGCCGGCGACTTCGCTCCGCCGAGGAGCGCCTCTCCACCAGCCCTGAGGCGCAGCGTTTTCGCGACGCCCTGGACCGCCTCGCGGTGTTTCAGCGGCAGGACTTCGCTGAGATCCTTCGCGCCATGGACGGCCGGCCGGTCACCATCCGCCTGCTGGACGCCCCCCTGCACGAGTTCCTCCCGCCATACGAAGAGCTCCTGCAGGAGGTCGCCGTCCTCCGCGCCACCGGCGGCGATCCGGAGTCGCTGGTCGAGAAGGAGCACATGCTGGAGACAGCCAAGGCCCTTCATGAGGCCAACCCCATGCTGGGCCATCGAGGCTGCCGCCTGGGCCTGACCTATCCGGATATCTACGAGATGCAGGTGAGGGCCATCGTCGAGGCCGCCTGTCAGCTCAGCCGCGAAGGGCTCAACCCACACCCGGAGATCATGATCCCTATGGTGATGGACGCCGCCGAGCTCCACGCCCTCAAGGCCCGTCTTCAGCGCCTTACGGAGGAGATCGAGTGCCGGGGCGGGCAATCGATGTCGATCAAGTTCGGGACGATGATTGAGCTCCCCCGCGCCGCCCTCGTCGCCGGCCAACTGGCGCCTGAGGTGGACTTCTTCTCCTTCGGTTCCAACGACCTCACCCAGATGACGTTCGGCTTCAGCCGCGACGACGCCGAAGAGAAGTTCCTGCGCTTCTACATGTCGCACCGCCTGCTGCCGGCCAACCCATTCGACACCCTGGACGAGACAGGCGTGGGCCGGCTAATCCGCATCGCGGTGGAGGAAGGCCGCGCCGCCAACGCAGGGCTCCAGTTGGGGCTGTGCGGCGAGCACGGCGGCGATCCCTCCGGCGTCCGCTTCTGCCATCAGGCCGGCCTGGACTACGTCTCCTGCTCTCCTCTGCGGGTGCCCATCGCGCGCCTCGCCGCGGCGCAGGCGGCCCTGGGCGACGGCAAGCGCGACGACGTCTAGCCGTCGCCTCTGCAGGCCCGGCTCCTTGCCTACGGCGTAGCCTTCACCCCCTTCCCTGTCTCACATGTCCTGACACATCACAGCGCTGGCCCGTCGCCCGCGGCAAGCGCTATAATTGACAATTGCCGAATCGGCCCTCTCGTAGCACTAGAAGGAGGCTCCATGGCTACCGAGACCGCCACCAAGGCCGTCACCGGCAAGACCTACCAGCTCATCATCAACGGTGAGCCCGTCGAGCCCAAGACCGGCGAGACGTTCGAGCGGCGCAACCCCGCAAACGGGGAGAATGTCGCTACCTGTCCCAAGGCCGGACCGGAGGACACCGACGCCGCCATCCAGGCCGCCCGCAACGCCTTCGATAGCGGCGCTTGGAGCAAGGCCCCCGCGCGCCAGCGCGCTGAGGTCCTCCGCAAGACCGCCAACAAGATCCGCGAGGAGCATGATTACCTTGCCCGCCTCCTCGCCTCCGAGGTTGGCAAGCCCCTCAGCGAGGCGGGGATGGAGATCGCCATGACCGCCGATGTGTTCGACTACTACGCCGGGCTCGCCCTGGACGTGAAGGGACAGGTGGTGTCCAACTACGTGGACGACGCCATCGGCCTGATCCTCAAGGAGCCGGTTGGGGTTGTAGGAATCATTACGCCCTGGAACTTCCCCATCCTCCTGGCCACCTGGAAGGTCGCGCCCGCGCTGGCCGTAGGTTGCACCATAGTCATGAAGCCCGCTTCGTACACGCCGTGCACGACCTACGAGCTCGGCCGCATCATCAACGAGGCCGGCTGCCCCGCCGGCGTCGTGAACGTGATCACCGGCGCCGCCGCGGACACCGGCGCACGCCTGGCCGCCTCCGACCTGGTGGACAAGATCGCCTTCACCGGCTCCACGGAGGTGGGCAGGGAGGTGATGCGGGCCGCGGCCGGCAACGTGAAGAAGATATCCCTGGAGCTGGGCGGAAAGTCACCCAACATAATCTTCTCTGACGCCAACCTCCAGAGCGCCGTCATCGGCTCCCTGTTCGGGATCTACCTCAACGCCGGCCAGGTGTGCCAGGCTGGTTCCCGCATCCTCGTCCAAGAGGACGTGCACGACCAGTTCCTGAGCATGTTCGTGAACTTCACCTCCGGCCTGAAGGTGGGCGACCCGATGGACGCACAGACCCGGATGGGCCCCCTGGTCTCCGAGCGGCAGCTCAAGACGGTGGAGAGCTACGTCGACTCCGGCAAGCAGGAAAAGGCCACTCTGGTGAAGGGCGGCAGCCGCCTGAGCGGCGGCGAGTTCGACAAGGGCTACTTTTACGAGCCCACCATCTTCGACCAGGTGGACAACGCGATGAAGATCGCTCAGGAAGAGATCTTCGGGCCCGTGCTCACGGTCATCCCCTTCAAGGACGCCAAGGAGGCGCTCCGGATCGCCAACGACACGATGTATGGTTTGGCGGCCGCGGTCTGGACCAGCGATATCAACATGGCGTTCAAGTTCGCCAAGGGGATCAAGGCCGGTAGCGTCTTCGTCAACTGCTACCACACCGCCGGCATCCCCCAGATGCCGTTCGGCGGCTACAAGCAGAGCGGCATCGGCCGCGAGCTGGGCCAGGAGGGGATGGCGCTGTTCATGGAGACCAAGAGCGTCTCCATCAAGCTGAGCTAACGCCGAACGGAGGCCCGCGTAGCGCGGAATACGCGACACGACGAGTGGGCGCTCTCGAGGCGACGCCGTATGCCATGAGGGCGCCCACTGCACTTGGTGAGAACGTCAATTAAGGGCGCTTAAGGGGCGGATGTTGTTAGTGGCGACGCCGTAGGCAAAGTAGATGACGCCTCTCTTTACTATCTCGACTATGTCAAATCACTAATTAAGAGGGTTTCACTGACCACGCCGCTTGATTAAGGAATACCGTCTATGCTTAAATAACCTCGAAGCCATGCCACAGAGCGATCGCGCAGGGAAATACGTTAGGCAGCTTGGAGACTACCGCGCCTTCATTCCCAAGCCTCTGCCACCAGACCCGCCGCTCACCATAGATCAGGCGGTGCTAACCTCCTTATCAGCAGCCGATAGAGCGCTAGGTAGACTGGACGGCGCTACAGAAGTCCTTCCCAGTCCAGATCTCTTTATCGCAATGTACGTCAGGCGCGAGTCTGTCCTGAGTTCCCAGATAGAGGGTACACAAGCATCACTTGTAGATGTACTTGAGTATGAAGCTAATGCCGCAAGAAAAGGCCTCCCGGCAGACGTTAAGGAAGTCGTCAACCACATTGAGGCCATGAACTACGGTCTTCAGCGTCTGAATGATCTCCCGCTGTCTCTGCGACTGATTCGCGAAATCCACGAGAGGCTCATCGCGGGAGCCCGAGGCGGGCAGAGATTCCCGGGCGAGTTCCGTACTACTCAGAACTGGATAGGCCCGGCGGGGTGCTCCCTCAAGGAGGCTGCGTTTGTGCCACCCCCGCCATCCGAAATGATGGCGGCGTTGGCCGCTCTTGAAACCTTTTTGCACGCTGACGTTGACCTTCCTGTCCCCGTTATAGCTGGGCTCGTGCACGCCCAATTTGAGACAATCCACCCCTTTGTGGACGGCAACGGACGTATTGGACGGCTCCTGATAACGTTCTTACTTTGCCAACGTGGGTTGCTCCGGCGACCGCTCCTCTACCTGAGCCACTATCTAAAGCGGCATCGGCGTCAGTATTACGACCGACTTATGGCCGTCAGAGACCATGGTGATTGGGAAGGCTGGCTGAAGTTTTTTCTCAAGGGTGTTGGCGAAGTGGCGAATCAAGCCACTGAAACCGCCCGGCAGATACTGCGGCTACGAGAAGGACACCGGCAGCTTCTTTCTGAGCGCATCGCAACGTTAAACGCCCAGCGATTGCTTGACTACCTCTACCAGAGACCCATGGTAACGGCGGGGCTCGTCGCGAAGACCCTAGAGGTAAGTCCGCCCACGGCAAACAGCCTTGTCAACCAGTTTTGCGACATCGGGCTCCTGACCGAGAGGACCGGGCGCCGACGCAACCGCCTGTTCTCCTACGAGCCATATTTGAAGTTGTTTGAAGATGAGGCCGGCGAGCCGTCCGATGAAGAGTCGAGCACTCAACCGAGCATAGTCACGGCTCCAACTGCCACGATGATCGAAGCCTGAGACGAGCATGCCCCCGGACCGCCCCAGCCGCACCGAGCGCGACTCCATGGGCCCCATGGAGGTCCCCGCCGACGCCTACTACGGGGCCTCCTCCCAGCGCGCCGTCCTCAACTTCCCCGTTAGCGGACTACGATTCAGCCGACCTTTCATCCGTGCCCTGGGCCTTATCAAGGCGTCCGCCGCCCGCGTCAACGCCGAGCTCGGCCTCCTGGACAAGCGCCTGGCGGAGGCCATCCAGCGGGCCGCCGGGGAGGTCGCCGACGGCAAGCTCGACGACCAATTTGTCGTCGACGTCTTCCAGACCGGCTCCGGAACCTCCACCAACATGAACGCCAACGAGGTCATCGCCAACCGCGCCGCGGAAATCCTGGGCGGGAAACGCGGAGCCGGCCTTGTCCATCCCAACGACCACGTTAACTTGGGCCAGTCCTCCAACGACGTCATCCCCACCGCCATCCACCTCGCGGCCATGGCGGAGATCGAGGAGCGGCTCATCCCCGCCCTGGAGCGTCTGCGGCAAACCCTTGCCGACAAGTCGAACGAGTTCTGGGGCATCGTCAAGACCGGCCGCACCCACCTTCAGGACGCGACGCCCATCCGGCTTGGCCAGGAGTTCCTGGGTTACGCCGGGCAGGCGGAGCGCGCGGAGCGCCGCCTGCGCCGTGCCCAGGTAGAGCTATCGGAGGTCGCGCTGGGCGGCACCGCCGTCGGCACCGGCGTCAACACCCACCCGGAGTTCGCCGCCCGCACCTGCTCGCTGTTGGCCCGGGAGCTGGGCCTGCCCGTCCACGAGACGGACAACCACTTCCAGGCGCAGAGCACCCTGGACGCGGTGCTGGAGGCCAGTGGCAGTCTGCGCACCGTGGCCGTTGGCCTGATGAAGATCGCCAGCGACATAAGCTGGCTCGGCTCCGGCCCCCGCGCCGGTCTGGGCGAGCTGGCCATACCGGAGGTGCAGCCCGGCAGCTCCATCATGCCCGGCAAAGTGAACCCGGTCATCCCGGAGTCCTTGATCCACGCCTGCGCCCAGGCGATCGCCAACGACTCCGCCGTTTGTCTGGCCGCCCAGGGCGGGCGCTTTGAGCTGAACACGAGGATGCCCCTGGCCGCCTACAACCTCCTGCAGGCGATCGGCCTCCTGGCCGCCGCTGCTGATAACTTCAGCGAGCGATGCGTCAAGGGGCTGCGCGCCACCGAGCGCGGTCCCCAGACGGTAGAGCGGGCCCTGGCCATCGCCACCGCCCTGGCGCCGGTCATCGGCTACGACGCCGCCGCCGCCATCGCCAAGGAGGCCGCGGCCAGCGGCCGCACCGTGCGAGAGGTGGCGCGGGAGAAGACGGGCCTCTCGGAGGACGATCTCGACCG
>MGNZ01000026.1 GCA_001795235.1 Chloroflexi bacterium RBG_16_64_32
CGGTCGTAGTAGTGCGGTCCCACCTTCCCGAACAGCTCAGCGACGAGGCCGGCGGCGTCCTTGCGGCGCCGCGCCATGAGGTCCAGGAAGTAGAGCCCGGAGAGGATGCCGTCCCTCTCCGGGAGGTGGCCGCGGAAAGCGTACCCGCCGGACTCTTCGCCGGCGATGATGGCGTCCGTGTCGCGCATCTTGGGGCCCAGGTGCTTGAAGCCGACGGCGGTCTCGTGCACGGGCACGCCGTAGATCTCGCCCAGGCGCGGCACCATGCTGGTGGTAGTCACGGACTTGACGATAGGCCCGCGCAGGCCGCGCACCTCCAGCAGGTAGTAGGCCAACAGCGCGAACGTTTGAAGCTGGTTGACGAACCGGCCCTGGTGGTCGATGACGCCCAGGCGGTCCGCGTCACCGTCTGTGGCAAGGCCGACCTGCGCGCCGTGGCGGCGGACGGCGCGTCGCAGCGGCGACAGGTTGCGGGGGATGGGCTCCGGATTGTGCATGCCGGGGAAGAGCGGGTTACGCGCAGACCGCACCTCCCAGACGCGCGTCTTGCCTCCGGCCAGGAGTTTGCGCAGGTATCCGGCGCCGGCGCCATGCATGGAGTCCACAACCAGACGCAGGCCACGGGCGCGAACGGCCTCCAGGTCTACCAGCTCTGATAGATGCGCCAGGTAGTCCGGCTCGGGGTTGAACACTTCCAAGAGGTGCTTCGCCTTCGCCTCGGTGAGGGTCAGGCGGGGCGCATCGGATATCCGGAGCAAGAGCGCCTCGATGCGGCTCAGGACGTCCGGCGGCGCGGCGCCTGCGTACTCCGTTCGCACCTTGAAGCCGGAGTACTCGGGCGGGTTGTGGCTGGCGGTAATAACCACCGATCCAGCAGCGCGGCGTCTGAGGATGGCGTGTCCGACAACGGGTGTGGGCGCCGGGCGGTCGCACAGGAAGACGGGCAGGTCGTTGGCGGTCAGCACCTCGGCGACGGCGGCGGCGAACGCCTCCGAGGCGAAGCGGGTGTCGTATCCGACGACGACGCCGCGGCCGCCGAGTCCGGACTGCTGGAGGTAAAGGGCGGTGGCCTGGGCGCAGCGGCGGACGTTGGCGAAGGTGAAGTCCTCGCCGATGATGGCCCGCCAGCCGTCGGTGCCGAAGCGGATAGTCGTTGTACTCAAGGCTGTGGCCATACTAAGGGATGGGCGGGCAGGCCCGCCAGCCGTCGGTGCCGAAGCGGATGCGAGACGCGTTCATCCCAGCGCCAACTCCCTGACCTCCGCTGCGGCCTCAGTGAGGTCCTTGAACGTGTCCACGGTCCGCCAGTAGGCGCGGCTGCGGTAGCCGAACAGCTTCCCCTCGGTCGCCAGCTCGGGGAAGACCGTCGTCTCGTGGTCACCGCGTTCGGGCAGGCGGGAGAAGATGTCGCGGGCGAGCACGTAAACGCCGGCGTTCATCCAGTGAGGCAGGAGGGGTTTCTCTTCGAATGCGACGATGCGGCTGGTCCGGTCGAGGCGGGTGATGCCGTAGGGGCTGCGGAGACGGGTGAGCATGACTGTGGCGGTGGCGGATTTGCGCCGGTGGTAGCGGAGGAGGGGCGCCAGCGGCTGATCGGTCAGGTTATCGCCGTTGAGGGCGAGGACCAACTCCTCGTCCGGGGGCAGCAGGCGGGCGCCCAGCTTCAGAGCGCCGCCGCGGCCCAGCGGCTCGTCCTCCAGGGAGTAGTGGACCCGCAGCCCGAAGCGTGTGCCGTCCCCGAAGTGCTCACGGATGACCTCCGCCTTGTAGCCGCAGAGGAGGACGGCGTCGCTGACGCCCTGGCGGGCCAGCCACCGTATCTGGTACTCGAGGATAGGCCTGCCGGCCACCTCGATCATCGGTTTGGGCCGGTCGTCCGTGAGGGGCCGGAGGCGCTCACCTTCGCCGCCGGCGATGATGAGGGCGTACACGGCGGGCTAGGCGCGCTGTGCTTCCTGCTCGGGCAGGCCGGCGGCGCGACGCAACTCTTCCGCCTTGTCCAATTGCTCCCATGGCGCGTCGATGTCGGTGCGGCCAAAGTGGCCGTAGGCCGCAGTGGCGCGGTAGATTGGTCGTCTCAGGTTCAGGTCGCGGATGATGGCTTTTGGACTGAGGTCGAAGTGCTCTTTGACCAGGTCCAGCATCCTGCCGTGGTCGAACTTATGGGTGCCGAACGTCTCGATGGAGATGCCCAGCGGTTGTGGGTGGCCGATGGCGTAGGACAGCTCCACCTCGACGCGGTCGGTCAGTCCAGCCGCCACCAGGTTCTTGGCCACCCAGCGGGCGGCGTAGGAGGCGGAACGGTCCACCTTGGATGGGTCCTTGCCGGAATAGGAGCCTCCACCGTGCCGGCCGATGCCGCCGTAGGTATCGACGATGTTCTTGCGGCCGGAGAGGCCGGAGTCCGCGGCGGGCCCGCCAAGGACGAAGGAGCCGCTGCTGTTGACGTGGATGTCCGTGCGGTCGTCCAGCCAGGGGCCGAGCACGGGGCGGATCACCTGCTCGGCTACGTCGTCCCAGAGCTGCTTGCCGCCGACATCTGGGTCGTGCTGGGCGGCGATGACCACCGCCTGCACCCGCTTGGGCACGCCGTAGGAGTACTCCACGGTCACCTGGGACTTGCCGTCCGGCCGCAGGTAGGGAAGGATCGTCTCCTTGCGGCACTGGCTCAGGCGCCGGCAGAGGTGATGGGCGAGGTCTATTGGCAACGGCATCAGATTCGCCGTCTCAGTGCAGGCGAACCCCATCATAATCCCCTGGTCGCCGGCGCCCTCGTCGGTGCCCACCGCGGACGCTATCTCCGAGGACTGCTCCTTGATGGAGACGATGACGCCGCAGCTATCGCCGTCGAAACCGTAGTCCGGCTTCGTGTACCCCACATCGCGGATGACCTGACGGGCGATGCCGGTGTAGTCGACGTAATGGTGGGTGGATATCTCGCCCAGGATGACGACGAGGCCGGTGGTGGTGGTGACCTCGCAGGCCACGTGGGCATCGGGGTCGCGACGCATGATCTCGTCCAGGATGGCGTCCGCTATCTGGTCGCAGAGCTTGTCGGGGTGTCCCTCGGTGACCGACTCCGAGGTCATGTAAAGAGACGGTGAGCTCATGAAGGTCATCGTCATGGGAATCTCCTCCTGTAGGTGGAAGTAAGAAGTAAGTGGTGGGAAGTAGGATTTCTCATCAACGCCAGCGCTCCATTAGCCGCGTAAGCTGCTTGCCAACGATTCGGTAGTCGTCGATAAGGGTCTCTGACTCCTCTACTTTGATGTAGCCCAGTGACTGCGCGATCTGAAGGTGAACTAGCAGTTCATTCGTGGAGCCCAGTGCATTCGCCAGGTACGACCTGAAGTCCTTAGCTGATCTCTTTTTCCCGTAGCCTTCGGCGATGTTGGCTGGAATGGACTTGCAAGCACGCCTCATCTGCGACGCAAGGTCAAATCTTTCGTAGTCCGGAAGGCTGAGCGCCAGTTCATGAATTGGCTTCAATAAGGTCATAGCTCTCTGGAAGGCTTCAATGTCTTCATAGCTGTGGATCGCCTTTTGAGGCGGCGCCAGCGCTTGACCCATTCCTACCTCCTACTTCCCACCGCCTACCTCCAACCGCCGATCACGTCCCTGTTTCCCACGAGGACAGGTACTGGCGTTGCTCGTCAGTCAGTTCGTCGATGGTGATGTTCATAGAGGCCAGCTTGAGGCGGGCGACCTCCTCGTCAATTTCAGCAGGCACGGTATGAACGCCGGCCGGCAGGCGCTGCTGTCGGGTGGCGATGTACTCGACGCAAAGAGCCTGGTTGGCGAAGCTCATGTCCATGACGCTGGCCGGGTGACCCTCCGCCGCCGCCAGGTTGATGAGGCGGCCCTCTCCCAGCAAGTACAGGCGTCTGCCGTCCATCAGGCGGTATTCATCGACATGGTCGCGAATGCGGCGCTTGGTCTCGGTCATCTCTTCCAGCCCCTTGATGTTCAGCTCAACGTTGAAGTGGCCGGAGTTGGCGAGGATGGCGCCGTCCTTCATCGCCTGGAAGTGGTGGATGTCGATGACGTTAATATCGCCGGTGAGGGTGATGAAGATATCGCCTATGGGCGCGGCCTCGGCCACAGACATCACGTGGAAGCCGTCCATGGCGGCTTCCAGTGCCCGCACCGGCTGGACCTCCGTGACGATGATCTTTGAGCCCATGCCACGCGCCCGCATGGCTACGCCCCGCCCGCACCAACCGTAGCCGCAGACCACGACGGTCTTGCCCGCCCAAAGGACGTTGGTGGCGCGGGTGATGCCGTCCAGTGTGCTCTGGCCGGTGCCGTAGCGGTTGTCGAACAGGTGCTTCGTGTCGGCCTCGTTCACCGCCACGATGGGATAGGCGAGGGCGCCGTCGGCGGCCATGGCCCGCAGGCGTATGACGCCCGTAGTCGTCTCCTCGGTGCCGCCGATGACGCCTTCCAGCAGCTCGCGGCGGTCCTTGTGCAGCGTGGCCACCAGGTCGGCGCCGTCGTCCAGCGTCACCTGGGGCCTCTGGTCAAGGACGGAGTGGATGTGCCGGTAGTACGTCTCGTCGTCCTCACCGCGCACCGAATGGACGGGGATGCCGTGAATCGCCACGAGGGCGGCGGCAACGTCGTCCTGCGTGGACAGGGGGTTGCTTGCGCAGAGGGCTATCTGGGCGCCGCCGTCACGCAGGGCCAGCATGAGGTTTGCGGTCTCCGTGGTGACGTGCAGACAGGCCGACACTCGCAGCCCGGACAGAGGCCGCTCGCTGGCGAAGCGCTCTCGGATGAGGGCTACAACCGGCATCTCCCGCGCGGCCCATTCCATGCGTCTGTTGCCGTCATCGGCAAGCGCCAGGTCCTTGACGTCGCAGTCAATTGTGGGTTTGACCATCATCACTCCTTTATGGTCGCCGCCTCTTCTTCCAGCGACGCCTCCAGCATTTCGCGTATCCGGATCACCGCTTCCCACTGGGGCGTGTAGTCGTCCCGGCGCGGCGCCATCTGGCGGAACGGCTCCTCCCGCTGGAAGAGAGCGAACACCCTGCGCAGCTCCGGGATAGGGTCTGGGTGATCGTCCACGCGCAGATCGCAGTAAGGGTATTCCTCTGTGTAGACGACGTGAATTGCGGCGGACTGGCGGCCGCGGCGG
>MGNZ01000027.1:0-848 GCA_001795235.1 Chloroflexi bacterium RBG_16_64_32
GTTCCTAGCCGGTAAAGAACGCACGCAGGAGGAATTCTTCCATACTTTCAACGATCTCCACGCCGACGGCTGTCAAATCGCTCTTTCCTGCGATTCCCCTCCCAAGACCATCGGCGGATTGGGAAGACGCCTCTGCTCCCGCTTCCAGGCGGGCCTAATTGCGGACATCCAGCCACCGGACGACCAGACCCGTCTGGCGATCCTGCAGGCGAAGGCGAATGAACAGCGCATTGACCTACCGCTTGAGGTAGCGCAATTCATCGCCGACCATGCCCAGGACAACATCCGCGAGCTCGAGGGCTATCTCAACCGCGTGGCAGCGTACGCCGGCCTGACACGGGCCGCCATCACCCTCGAGACCGCCTCTCTCGCCATCAACGCGCTCACGCCCTCGTCCTCCTCACCGGCATCGCCCAATGCCATCATCGGCGCAGTCGCGCGCTACTTTAACCTTTCCACGGCCGCTCTTTCCGGACCTAGCCGCGCCAAGCCCGCCGCCGAAGCACGCCACTTTACCATGTATCTTCTCCGCGAGGACGGCCAGCTATCCCTCAAGCAGATCGGGCACCTCTTGGGTAATCGCGACCACTCCACAATCATCCACGGCTGCCGTAAGATATCCACCTACGTCAAGAGTCCCAAAGGTCGCACCCAGCTCGCCGAGCTCCAAGCCCAGAGCCGGCTCTAGCCCTACGCCCTCTCGCCACCAAGACATACTCCCTCCATCCCCATCACTCCCCAGTCTTCCCACCTGCTTTCCATCGCTCACGCCTACACGTCTTCCACACAATCAACACCTATATGACGACGACTAACTCAATGACACCTAGACGATACAATGATGACAG
>MGNZ01000027.1:862-1742 GCA_001795235.1 Chloroflexi bacterium RBG_16_64_32
AGTGATCGACAGAGTGCGGATAAGGATTGTCGGCGGCTCAGGTGGAAATGGATTTGTGGGATTTCGGCGGGAAAAGTTCGTTCCGCGTGGTGGTCCAGATGGTGGTGATGGTGGGAATGGGGGTAGCGTGACAGTTGTGGCTGATCAGTCAGTATGGACTCTCAAGGAGATGGGTCGGCGGAGGCTATACCGGGCTGGACGGGGTGGGCATGGGAGTGGTTCCAGGAGGCACGGACGGAGGGGTGATGACGTTATGCTGCGAGTGCCGGTGGGGACGGAGGTGCGGTTGATAGGAGACGCGAAATTAGTGGCAGACCTGGATCGGGAGGGGGCGATGGCCATAGTGGCGAGGGGAGGTCTAGGGGGCAGGGGCAACACGTGGTTCGCACGGGCGGAATATCGCGCGCCGCGGATAGCGCAGCGGGGACAGGTGGGCGAAGAGCTGGAGGTTCAGCTTGACCTAAAGCTGCTGGCGGATGTGGGTATTGTGGGCATGCCGAACGCCGGCAAGTCTACGCTACTAAGGGCGTTGTCCGCAGCGCGGCCGCGCGTCGCGGACTATGCGTTCACAACGTTGGAGCCAATGCTGGGGGTAGTGGAGGTCGGATTCGAGAGATTCGTCGTGGCGGATGTTCCGGGGCTGATTGAGGGTGCGCACGAGGGGACAGGCTTGGGGCTAGACTTCCTGCGTCACGTGGAGCGCACGCGGGTGCTTGTGCATCTGGTTGATGGCAGCCGTCCGCAGCCGCTGGCAGACGTGGAGGCGGTCAACAAGGAGCTGCGCGAGTACAGTGAGGCGCTGGCTGAGAAGCGGCAGCTAGTGGTGGTGAACAAAGTGGACCTGCCGGAGGTCGCGGCGAGGCTCGATTTGCTGAGGGAG
>MGNZ01000027.1:1761-1983 GCA_001795235.1 Chloroflexi bacterium RBG_16_64_32
ATGAGCCACTCTTCATATCGGCTGCGGAGGGGACGGGGGTGCGTGAGCTGATATGCGGAATGGCGGAGGCGGTGTCGGCGGAGCGGGGCAGGTCATTGCCGGAGGATGTCGCCGTCGTAAGGCCGAAGCCGGCCGGTAGACGGTTCGAGGTGCGGCGGGAGGGGGATGGCTTTCGTGTAGAAGGGGAGAGGGTAGCGACGTTCGCGGAGATGATGCCGCTGG
>MGNZ01000027.1:2208-5111 GCA_001795235.1 Chloroflexi bacterium RBG_16_64_32
GGGAGAGTGCTGTTCATCCCAGCGGGCCAGCCCTGGCGGAAGGCGGGGCGCGGGATCACTTCAGATGAGCACCGGGTGGCGATGCTGCGCGAGGCGGTGGGCAGTGAGGCGGCGTACGAAGTTGCGACTCTAGAAGTGGAGCGGGCGGGGCCGTCGTATACCGTGGACACGCTAGAGACGCTGAGGGCGGAGCACCCCGGGGCCGAGATGTTCTTCATCGTAGGGGAGGATGCCCTGGCTGATCTTCCAAACTGGGTACGGCCGGAGCGCATACTGGAGCTGGCGATCCTGGCGGTGGCCCGGAGGGCGGGGCGGCGTGCCAACGTCGTTCAGGAAGCCATGCGGAGAGTGCCGGGGCTAGGGGAGCGCGTGATCTGGCTGACGATGTCGCCGGTGGAGGTGAGCGCCACGGAGATAAGGGAGCGGGTGCGCGCCGGTCTGCCCATAGGGGATATGGTGCCGGCGGCGGTTGAAACGTATATCCGGGAGCGGGGGCTATACCGGGAGTAGAGCGGGACAGCGGGGGCGGGCGGGTCAGATGACGTAGCTGAGGCGCACTCTGGCCCCACGCTGGGCGGCCCAGTCCGCCATCTCCGCTAGCTCGCGGAGGCGGTCAGGGAGTTCCCGGAAGTCGGCGGTGAGCGCACGGAGCTCCGGCGTCTGGTCGATCGCCTCCGCCACACGGCGGGCGCTCTCGGCGAGCGGCGCGGCGTCCTGCCAAATAGCCTCCAGTGCCCGTTCGTAGTCGCCGCTATCGGCACGGGCGTCGCCGAAGGTGAGAAGGGGCGCGAGGTTGAGACCGAGCCGGCGTTTGAGGACGGCAGCGGCCTTCGCCAGGGGATGATCGGCGCCGTAACGCTGCGAGTAGGCGAAGGAGATGAAGTAGACGATGTCGGCGCTATCGCCGAGGAACTCGCCGGGGCACTCCTCTGCGGCGGTGGTCTCGAAGATCAGAGCTGTGGCGCTGGGCTCTGTCATCGGCTGGTGGCGGCATGGGTGGGGGGAGGCGGGGCAGGACCAGGGGCAGGCTGGGAGGCTCTACGAGGGCAGCACGTAGATCGCCACCAGTGAGAAGTGCAGGACGCTGCCCGCGATGACCAGGAGATGGAAGACCTCGTGATAGCCGAACGCTCGGGGCCAGGGGTCCGGCTTCCTGACGGCGTACACGACTCCACCCAGGGTGTAGAGTACCCCGCCCAGCAGGAGCAGCGCCAGAGGCACGACCGTAAACCAGGCCGCGAGTTCGGTTGAGGCTACCAGGGCCAGCCAGCCGACGGCCGCGTACAGGGAGACGCTGAGCCACCTCGGGGCCCCCGGCCAGAGGAGCTTCATGATGATCCCGGCCCCTGCCAGCCCCCAGACTACGGACAGCATGCTGATCCACCAGGCGGTGTTGAGCACCAGGAGGCAGAGGGGTGTATACGTGCCGGCGATGAGCACGAAGATCATCGAGTGATCGAGCCGGCGGAGAACGCCACGCAGGCGGGGGGACCAGGTGATACGGTGGTAGGCGGCGCTGGTGGTGTACAGCAGCATCAGACTGGCGCCGAAGATCGCCCCTCCCACGTAAGCCCGGGCGGAGTCGGCGAGCAGCAGGAGAATCACCGTGCCAGCGATGGCTGCGATGGCTGCCCCAAAGTGGAACACGCCACGTAGGGCAGGGCGCTGGGGGAGGACGCGCTCGGTGGTTCCGGTGTTGCGCAAGGGCCGCCTAGACGTCCAGGCGGGCCTTATCGTAGTGGCTCTGGATGAAGCGCTTACGTGGGGCCACTTCGTCGCCCATGAGCTCCGTGAAGACGCGGTCTGCGGCCATGGCGTCTTCGACGGTTACCTGGAGCATGGTGCGGCGGTCGGGGTCCATAGTGGTTTCCCAGAGCTGGCCTGGGTTCATCTCACCCAGGCCCTTGTATCGCTGGAGGTTCACCTTGCCGTCCTTGAGCCGGTTGAGGTAGGTGTCCTTGTCCTTCTCGGTGTAGAGCCAGCGGACGTCCTTGCCGCGCTGGGCGCGATACAGTGGCGGCTGGGCGATGTACAGGTAGCCGCCATCGATGAGCGCGCGCATGTAGCGGAAGAAGAAGGTGAGGAGGAGGGTGCGAATGTGAGCGCCGTCGACGTCGGCATCGGTCATGATGATGACGCCGTGGTAGCGGAGCTTGGCCGGGTCGAACTCCTCACCGAAGCCGGCGCCCAGCGCGATGATGACGGCCTTGATGGCCTCGTGGGAGAGTATCTTGTCGGGGCGGGCCTTCTCCACGTTGAGGATCTTGCCCCAGAGAGGCAGGATGGCCTGGAAGCGACGGTCGCGGCCCTGCTTGGCGGAGCCGCCGGCGGAGTCGCCCTCGACGATGTAGATCTCGCGCACTTCGGGGTTGCGTTCGGAGCAGTCGGCGAGCTTGCCCGGGAGGACGGAGTCGTCGAGGACACCCCGCTTGATGACGAGATCGCGGGCCTTGCGGGCGGCATCGCGGGCACGGGCCGCGGTGAGACACTTCTCGATGATGCGGCGCCCGTCGGCGGGGTGCTCTTCTAGGAAACGGGAGAGCTCTTCACCGAGGGCGGATTCGACAAGCCCCTTTATCTCAGCGTTGCCGAGACGGGTCTTGGTCTGGCCCTCGAACTGGGGCTCGGGGACCTTGACGCTGACGACCGCCACAAGGCCTTCGCGGACGTCCTCGCCGCTGAGGTTGGAGTCGGTATCTTTGAGGATCTTCTGCTTACGGGCGTAGTCGTTGAGGACGCGGGTGAGGGCGGAGCGGAATCCGGTGAGGTGAGTGCCGCCGTCGATGGTGTTAATGCAGTTGGCGAAGGCGAACGTGGACTCCGTGAAGCTGTCGTTGTACTGGAGGGCCACCTCGACGACGGAGCCGTTGACTGACCGCTCCATGTAGAAGGCGTCGTGTACG
>MGNZ01000027.1:5139-6727 GCA_001795235.1 Chloroflexi bacterium RBG_16_64_32
CTTGACCCCGCCCTCGAAGAAGTAGCTGACCTCGAGGCCGGTGCGATCGTCGGCGAAGTGGATCCAGACACCCTTGGTGAGGAAGGCCATCTCGCGGAAGCGCTGGGCCAGCGTCTCGAAGTCGAAATCGATTTCGGGGAAGATGTCGGGGTCCGGGTGGAATCCGGTGGTGGTGCCGCTGGTCTTGGCGCTGTTGCCGACGACCTTGACGGGACCGAGGGCCTTGCCGCGGGCGTACTCCTGACGGTGGACTTTGCCGTCGCGGCGGACCTCGACCCAGAATTCGGAAGAGAGGGCGTTGACGACGGCGGCGCCGACGCCGTGGAGGCCGCCGGAGACCTTGTACGCCTGATGGTCGAACTTCCCGCCGGCGTGGAGGTAGGTCATGACGGTCTCAAGGGCGGACTTGCCTGTGCGCGCGTGCATATCGATGGGGATGCCGCGGCCCATGTCCGTGACGACAACGGAGCAGTCCCGCTTGATGCGGATGTCCACCTGGTCGCAGAAACCGGCCATCGCCTCGTCGATGCTGTTATCGACGATCTCGTAGACGAGGTGGTGAAGACCGCGAGAGTCGGTAGAACCTATGTACATGCCGGGGCGGCGGCGTACGGCCTCCAGCCCCTCGAGCACCTGAATATCGGCGGCGGTGTAGTCCCTTACCTTGGTTTTGGGCATGCGGGCGCTTTGGCGACCTCTCGTGATAGCATGCACATTCTAACATATTTGAACGTATTTTAGGAACGAGGGTTAGCGGCCAGAAGCAAGGAACGGGAGGGGAGTGTGAGGGCGGACACGGGGGTCCGCCCCTACGCGAGGCAGGGCGCAGGAAGCGGCGCCGGTTGGGGCAGGGCGCAGCAAGCGGCGCGCCTACGTGGGCGACGGGGCGTGGTGGGCAGGGCGGACACGCGGGTTCTGGGCGGACACTGGGGTCCGCCCCTACTGTGCAGAAGGAGAGGCGCCAGATCCCTCGCCCTCCGCCCCGCATCGTTCTACCCCCCTCGCGACTCGGGATGACAGGGAATGCGGCAGGGCGCAGCCCAGACGGGCCCGTCGGGGCGAGCAGCGGCGGTTGGGGGAGGTCCGTGGGGCGGACGACAGCGGCGTTGGGGGTCAAGCGGCCGGGGGCGCGCTGATATCGAGGCGGGCGAGAGGAGACTGCCCGCCCTTACGGCGGAGCTGGATGGCCTCCAGTTCGTGGAGGGTCTGGATGTACAGGCGATGGAGGTGCGACTCGTAGCGGGCGATCATGGCGACGGTGTCGCCGCTCGGGAGCATGCGGATGCCGACCTGGATGGCAACCTGTTCGGGGGTCATGGTTTCCGGCTCCGGGAGGCCTCGCACCTTCTGGCTGTAGCGAGCGTTGTCGACGAGTTCTTCCGGCATGATGTCGAGGTAGACACTTATCTTCTCGGCCTCGTAGTGCGACACGCGGCGGAGACGCCAGAGGGCCTCGGCGATGCGCTCGGCGAGGACGGTCTCGAGGTGGCCCTGGGGACCGAGGGAGTCCATCGTGCCCTGGCGATGGGTCTCCCACTCCGAGCGGTCTTCCAGGTTGAGGACGAAGGCGCTGTCGGCGAGGATGCCG
>MGNZ01000027.1:6831-6945 GCA_001795235.1 Chloroflexi bacterium RBG_16_64_32
TAGATGCTAGCACATAGTTTCTAGAGTTACAAGGGAGGGAATTTGTTTGGTAATTTCGTGTCCTGGGATTACGTGTAGATTCTAGAATTGCGATGCGTTCTTAGCCACAGATGG
>MGNZ01000028.1:0-2583 GCA_001795235.1 Chloroflexi bacterium RBG_16_64_32
GGGCTGAGAGGCCCCGACCCGTCGGGGCGACCGCAGGAACCTGATCTGGGTAATGCCAGCGCAGGGAAGCGGACAGGCTGGCGCCCCGATCAGGTCGGGGCGTTTGACTTTGTCGGCCCCGGCGGGTATGGCGGGATATGTCCCGTCCTAGGAAGGAAGTGGCGATATGGGCCGCAACGGCAGCAAGCCAGTCACGCAGATCCACTACGCCAGGCAGGGCGTCATCACCGACGCAATGCGCCGCGTGGCCGAGAGGGAGGAGCTTCCGCCGGAGGTCGTCCGCGAGGAGGTGGCCCGCGGCCGCATGGTGATCCCGGCGAACGTGCGCCACCTGGGGGCGCGCCTGGACCCCATGGGCATCGGCAAGGCGTGCACGGTCAAGATCAACGCCAACATCGGCAACTCCGCCGTGACGTCCAACATCGACCAGGAGGTAGAGAAGCTCCACAACGCCGTTCAACTCGGCGCCGACACCGTGATGGACCTCTCCACCGGCGGCGACATCGACCGCATCCGCCAGGCGATCATCGATAGCTCCACCGTTCCGATCGGCACCGTCCCCATCTACCAGGCGGTGGCGCAGGTCAAGCGCGTCGAAGACCTGACGCCGGGCGACTTCGTGGAGATGGTCGAGCACCAGGCCAAGCAGGGCACGGACTACCAGACGATCCACGCGGGCCTCCTTCTGGAGTACCTGCCCCTGACCACCGAACGCGTCACGGGCATCGTCTCACGTGGCGGCTCCCTGCTCGCTCAGTGGATGTTCTACCACCACAGGCAGAACCCTCTGTACGAACGCTTCGATGACATATGCGACATCTTCCGCCGCTACGACGTAACGTTCTCGCTGGGTGACGGACTCCGCCCCGGCTGTCTGGCCGACGCCTCCGACCAGGCGCAGTTCGCCGAGCTGCGCACTATGGGCGAGCTGACCACGAGGGCCTGGGAGCGCGGCTGCCAGGTGATGATCGAAGGGCCGGGCCACGTGCCGATGGACCAGCTTGAGATGAACGTCCAGAAGCAGCAGGAGTGGTGCCACGAGGCCCCGTTCTACACGCTGGGCCCGCTGGTCACGGACATCGCACCCGGCTACGACCACATCACCTCGGCGATCGGGGCGGCAATGATCGGCTGGTACGGCGCCTCGCTGCTGTGCTACGTGACGCCCAAGGAGCACCTGGGCCTGCCGGACCTGGAGGACGTCAAGCAGGGCGTGATCGCCTACAAGATCGCCGCTCACGCCGCCGACGTCGCCCGCGGCCGTCCCGGCGCCCGCCGGCGGGACGACGAGCTGTCGAGGGCGCGCTACGAATTCGACTGGGAGAAGCAGTTCGCTCTGTCCCTGGACCCCGACACAGCCCGCCGCATGCACGACGAGACGCTGGGCCACGACGTGTTCAAGCACGCCGAGTTCTGCTCCATGTGCGGCCCCAAGTTCTGCTCCATGCAAATATCCCGGCACCTGGGCGAGGAGCGGCCCCCGCCCGTCAACGGGGAGGCGCTGAACCTGGCCGAGGAGCGGAAGCGATAATGCCGGCCCCCAGCGGCAGCTACAAGATCGCGGCGGTGCAGGTGCCGCCGGTGTACCTGGACCGCGACGCCACCGTGGAGAAAGCCTGCGAGCTGATCGTGGAAGCAGGGCGTAACGGTGCGAGCGTTATCGCGTTTCCGGAGGCGTTCATCCCAACGTACCCGGACTGGGTCTGGGCCGTTCCGCCAGGAGATTCGCAGACACTGTACGCGCTGTACGGTGAACTGCTTGCTAACTCCGTGACGATTCCCAGCACGGCGACGGAGAAGTTGTGCCGGGCGGCCCGCACCGCCAAAGCCTGCGTGGTGATTGGCGTCAATGAGCGTAACGCGGAGGCGAGCGGGGGAAGCCTCTACAACACGCTCCTCTATATCGGCCACGACGGCCACATACTAGGTAAGCACCGCAAGCTGGTACCCACGGGAGCGGAGCGCCTGGTCTGGGCGCAGGGCGACGGCAGCACGCTGGAGGCGTACGACACCCCGTTCGGCAAGCTGGGCGGGCTCATCTGTTGGGAGAACTACATGCCGCTGGCGCGCTACACGATGTACGCCTGGGGCACGCAGATCTACGTCGCCGCCACCTGGGACAGCGGCGAGCCGTGGCTCTCTACGCTGCGGCACATAGCCAAGGAAGGGCGTATGTACGTCATCGGCGTCTGCATGCCGATGCGCACCGGCGACATCCCGGATCAATACGAGTTCAAGCGGAAGTTCTACGGCGACCGCGACTGGATCAACGTTGGCGATAGCGCCATCGCAGGCCCCGATGGCAACTTCATCGCCGGACCCGTCCGTGAGCGCGAAGACATCCTCTATGCAGATATCGATCTCCATCGGCTCAGCAGCTCGAAATGGATGCTGGACGTCGCCGGCCACTACGCTCGGCCGGACGTCTTCCAGCTCGTCGTCAACCGGGAACAGCAGCCGATGATCACATCTCGAGACGGCGCGTCGGCATCGAGCGAGGAAGCGCCGCGGAAGACGTCCCGCAGAAAGCAGGCCAACCGATGATGGACGACCCCCTCATCATCGCTGGCAAGACGTTCCGCT
>MGNZ01000028.1:2723-6932 GCA_001795235.1 Chloroflexi bacterium RBG_16_64_32
ATGGACTACCTCGACTGGCACCGCTACACCATCCTCCCCAACACCGCCGGCTGCCGTACTGTGGACGAGGCGCTGTTCACAGCCCGGCTGGCGCGAGAGGTGACGGGCTCCAACTGGTTGAAGCTGGAGGTGATCCCCGACCCCCGCTACCTCCTCCCCGACCCCGCCGAGACGCTGGAGGCGGCGCGCACACTGATCGGCGAGGGGTTTACCGTGCTGCCCTACATCCACGCCGACCCCGTGCTGGCGCGGCGGCTGGAGGAGATCGGCTGCGCCACCGTCATGCCCCTCGGCTCCCCCATCGGTTCGGGCCGCGGCATCCTCACCCTGGAGGAGATACAGATCATCATCGAGAACGCGGGCGTGCCCGTGGTCGTGGACGCGGGGCTGGGTGCGCCCTCCGACGCCTCGCTGGCGCTGGAGGTCGGCGCCGACGCGGTGCTGGTGAACACGGCCATCGCCCAGGCCCAGGACCCCGTAGCCATGGCCGAGGCCTTCCGCAAGGGCGTGGAGGCCGGACGCCAGGCCTACCTGGCCGGGCGTATCCCTCGCAAGAAGCTGGCCGAGGCCTCCAGCCCCACGGAAGGCCTGCCCGCCGCCGGGCGGGGCGTGGCCCGACCCACGGCGTCCTAGATGCCGCTGCCGCGTCCCTGTCTGATGCTGGTCACGGACCGCTCCCTTTGTGGCGGAGCGGACGGCCTCGCTGACGCCGTTGAGGCCGCCGTAGAGGGCGGGGCGGACGCTGTCCAACTCCGCGAGAAGAGCCTGCCCGCCTCGGAGCTATCGACGCTGGCCCGCCGTCTGCGAGAGGTCACGCGGGGGGCGCTGCTGGTCGTGAACGGGCCGCTGGAGGTCGCCACGGAGGCCGGGGCGGACGGCGTCCACCTGCCTGAGGACGCGCCGCCCGTTCGGCGCCCGCGACAAGGCTTTCTGGTTGGCCGCTCAATACACAGCCCGGTAGCGGCCCGCCGGGCCGAAGCTGAGGGTGCGGACTACCTCGTCGCCGGTCCCGTCTACGAGACGCGCTCGCACCCGGGCAGGGAGCCCGCTGGCCTGGCGCTGATCGAGCAGGTGACGCAGATCGTTCGCATCCCTGTGCTCGCCATCGGCGGTGTCACTGCGGGGCGGGTGGAGGAGGTGGTGCGAGCGGGAGCCAGCGGAGTGGCCGTGATCTCCGCTGTCCTCGCCCAGCGGGATAGGCGGGCGGCGGCCGGTAAGCTGCGCCGGGCGCTGGACGCCGCGTGGGCCGGCGCTGGAGCCGTCCGCCGATGATCACCGTCACCGTCAACGGCAAGCCGCGCCGGGTTGAGGGCCCGCTCAGCGTCACCGCCTTCCTGAAAACGCTCGACATAAACGCGGGACAGGTCGCTGTGGCCATCAACGGGGAGGTGGTGACGCGCAGTGAGTGGAAGGACGCGACTGTGAAAGATGGCGACGCGGTGGAGGTTGTGCGGGCGGTGGGAGGGGGCGCTCAGACGATCACCACAAAGGAGCCGCTGGTCATGGATGCATTCCTCCTGTTGCTGGCGTTCGGGGCGGGGCTGGCCGCCGCCACCCAGATCCTGGTCAACGGAGCGATGGGGGAGGAGCGAGGGGTGCCGGAGGCGCTGCTGGTGTCCGTAACTGTGACGTACGGTTCCGTCGTGCTGTTCATGCTGGGGCGATTCGCCTTGCTGGGTGACCTGAACCTGAACACGCCGGGGAGGCCGCTGATATACCTGCTGCCGCTTGCCGTCATCGGCGTGATGGCCTTCCTGGGCCTCATGCGCGGCCTGGAGTGGTACTACTTCCTGGGGGGCCTCGCTGGGGCGATGATAGTCTGGACGGTGGCGTTCACCGGCCCCCGCATCGGCATCGCCACCACCAGCGCCGCCATCATCGCCGGCCAGATGGTGGGCGCGATCCTGTGGGACCATTTGGGGCTGCTGTCCCAGGCCAAGGACCCCATCGACGTCCTCAAGATCGTCGGCGCGCTGCTGATCGTCGGTGGCGTGGTCCTCGTGCGAGGGTTCTGATGGCGGACGTGGTCATCGTCGGCGGCGGCGTGGTCGGCAGCGCGGTCGCCTACTACCTGACGAAGGCCGGCGCCCGCGTCACGCTGGTGGAGCGCGACGGGCTGGCGGCGGGGGCGTCCGGGGCGGCCGCCGGTATGCTGACGCCGCCGCCGGAGGCCGCCGCCAGCGGCGCTTTCCGCGACCTCTGCCGCGCCGCTGCGGATGTCTACCCGACGCTGGTGGAGGCGCTGCGGGACGAGACCGGCATCGACGTCCAGTATCTGGGTTCCGGGCTTCTTCTGGTCGCCGAGACGGAGGCCCGGGCACGGGCGCTGCAGATGGTGGTTCGCTGGTCCGCCCAGACGGGCGGCCGTCTGGCCGCCTCCGGCGGAGGGCTGAGCCTGGAGTGGGTGGAGGATGGCCCCTTGCGTCGGCTGGAGCCGGGTATCGCGCAAGGAGTGTGGGGAGCCGCCTACTCGCCCGACGCGCGCCACGTCAACCCAGGGCTCGTTACCCAGGCGCTGGCCCAGGCGGCGGCCGCCCGAGGCGCTACCCTCAGGCTGGGGACGGCCGTGACCGGCTTCGTCCGTCGCGACTCGCGGGTAGCGGGTGTCCGCACGAGCGAGGGCGACAGGATAGCGGCGGACCGGGTTGTGCTGGCCGCCGGGCCCTGGGCGGGGCGCCTGGCCCGCGGACTGGGTGCGGACGTGCCTACGCGGCCGATGCGCGGCCAGATGCTGGCCTATCAGTACACGGGCGTGCGGCACATCCTTTGGGGGGAAGACGGATACCTGGTGCCCAAGGCCGGCGGCTTCCTGTTCGTGGGGGCCACGGTGGAGGACGTGGGCTTTCGCCCGCGCACGACGCGGCGGGGCCTCGCCGGGTTGCGCCGAATGGCGGCGAAGACGGTTCCGGCGCTGCGGTACCAGGAGGAGGTCAGCGCCTGGGCTGGGCTGCGTCCCGGCACGCCGGACGGCCTCCCCATAATCGGCCTGCTGCCGGGCTGGGACCACGTGTACGTGGCGGGCGGGCACTTTCGCAACGGCATCCTCTTGGGGCCACTCACCGGCAAGCTCATCGCCCAACTGGTCACGGGCGGCCGCGCGGACCTGCCGCTGGAGCCGTTCAGGGTGGAGCGGTTCGCTACTTAGGGGCCTGGCTTTCGCCCTCTCCCGGCGCTCCCTCAACGGCGGTAGCCTTGCGCCGTCTCCTTCGCCGCTTCGGTGTCAGCGTAGGAATCTCGGTCAGCTCGTCAAGCACCTTCGGCGACAACGACTCGCGCAGATTCTGGGCAAGGTCTTCCAGAGAGGCGTTGTATCCCGTCATGCTCCGAAGCTCCTTACGGACCCTATCGAGGACTGGCGCAGAGAAAAGGACCTTGAGAATATTACCGGGCCGAACTGCCGTTCGCTCTTCCCAGAGTCTCTCGATCTCCTTGCGCCGTAGTGACTCTCTTGATAGGTAGTAGAGTTCGTCAATCACCTGTGGCGCAGGGTCTCCCAGAAGGTCGGCATCCACAACCAGGTCGCGCTTGATGGGCTTTCCATAGGTAACGTGGTAGACCTGCCAGTGGACCGTATTAGTGAGGATCAGCCAATCGATGCCCTCGCTGGTCGCGTATTGTTCCACCTGTCGCAAGTGTCGTTCATTCAGGACGGTGCGAGCAGACTTAACCTCGACAAAGGCGACGAGTTGCCCATCGATCTTCACGCCGTAGTCCGCGAACAGGCCGCGGACCTTGTATTGCTGCGTGAGGTCATCGAGAGGATCGTAGCCCAGCAATGTGTCAAGGATGTGTGCAACGAGCGCCGAAGTGTCAGCTTCGTTTAGGTCGGCTGCCTGCGCATCCTGCAAGCGCCTCACGATCTTGGCATGTCCTGCCTTGATGCGCTGCTTTACCTTCTCCTCGCGTGTGACCATAGTACCCTTCCCTTTCAACGGCTGAAGCGTAGACAACGTGCGCCCAACCTGTCAAGGGCTCTTCTTGTCAGCGGCATACGGATGCCATAAATGGAGCCGCAGCACGTATGCAGGGATCTTATGGTCATGAACAAGATAACTTTCCCCGCGCAGTGAAATTCGCAGCTTCCCCGAAGCTGAGGGTGTCAACCCTCAGTGGTGAATCTAATTAGTTGATGACCAGCAGACCCCCGCGAGTCGGGGTCTCAAGACCCCGACCTACATCCGGAACCGCGCCGCCAGACGCCGCGCCGCC
>MGNZ01000028.1:6959-12616 GCA_001795235.1 Chloroflexi bacterium RBG_16_64_32
GCCGCGATCACCGCCGCCATGTCCGCCCCCGCCGCCAGGACCTCGTCGATGTTCGACTCGTTGATGCCGCCGATGGCGCACACCGGCAGCGACACCGCCGCCTTCACCGCCCGCAGCGTGTCCGTGGTGGCGGGTCGGGTGTCGCCCTTGGAGCCGGTGGGGAACAGCCGGCCCACGGAAACGTAATCGGCGCCGTCGGCCTCCGCCCGCCGCGCCTCCTCCGGGTTGTTGGTGGAGCAGCCGAGGATCATCTCCGGAGGCGCCAGCCGCCGGACTACGCTCACCGGCAGGTCGTTCTGGCCCAGGTGCACCCCGTCCGCCTCCGCCGCCAGCGCCAGGTCCAGATGGTCGTTCACGATGAACAGCGCTCGTTGCTCCCGGCACACACCTCGAAGCAGCTTGGCGGTGGCTAGCTGGATCCCCTTCTCCCGCGTCTTGTCCCGCAGCTGGATCAGCCGTGCGCCCCCGGCCAGCGCATCTCGCGCGATCTGCAACTCGTCCCGGCCCCCGGCCACCTCCGGGTCGATGATCACGTACAGGCCGCGTAGCTTCTCTCGCGCTCGATTCATTGACGGCTGCCGCACCTGTCATTCTGAGGGGCGCGAAGGACAAGGAGCCGATACGAGATGCTTCGCCGAGCTCAGCACGACCAAATATAATCCTTCATTGCCGCTCATCATCCGGCTAGAATGGTAGCAGACCATGCGCGAGCGCACTATCCGTTTCCTCCGCCGCTTCTGGCTGGCGGTCGCCATCGTCATCCTCTTTGTGGCGATGTGGGGCGCCCTGTGGAGCGTCCGCCCCAGCCGGGTTCTAATCACGACGGTACTGATCGCCCCCGATCTGTTCGGCTCGCCGGTGAGCGTCCTCGGGGCTATCGGCGAGGAGCCCGTACGAGAGGAGGTGTGGTTGGACGTGCCTGAGGGACGGGGCCTCCTGGTGGCCGACGTGTACCGTCCCAAGGACGGCTACGCTCACGGCGCCATGGTCATCTCCGTAGGCGCCGCTCCCCGCATTCGCGACCACCCCGGTGTGGTCCGGCTGAGCACCGCCGCCGCACGGGCAGGAATGGTGGTGATGATCCCCCAGCTCTACTACCCGTTCCAGGAGAACGTGCTACCGGAGGACGTCCAGGGGCTGGTCGCCGCCTTCGGCACCAACGTCGAGGAGATTATCGCGTCCCACCGGTGGCTGCGAGAGCAGGAGTACACCGACCCGGATCGGGTGGGAATCTTTGGGGCCTCGGCTGGCGCCGGCATCGCCCTCGTCTCCGCGTCTGACCCCCGCATACGCCAAGACGTTGACTTCTTCGTCTCTCTGGGGACGTACTATGACCTTGTAGACCTCGTCAGCGCCATCACCACCGAGTCGATCCAGTACAACGGAAGTACAGAGCCATGGGAGCCCTGGCTGAAGAGCGTCCGGGTACTGTACAACAGCGTAATCTCGTATCTCCCCAGGGAGGAGGACCGGGAGATACTCACCCGTGTCTTTGTGGACGAGGACCAGGGCGCCCGCGCCTTGGTAGGGCGACTCTCGCCTCGAGCGCGAAGCATCTACGATGCTCTTCAGGACAAGGACCCTGACCGCATCCTGGCGTTCTGGGGCGAGGTTTCACCCCAGGACGTGGCAGTCCTTCGAGAGGTCTCGCCGTCTAGCGCAGTTTCCGCTCTGGATACGGAGCTGTTCATCATGCACGACCGCTCCGATCCGTTCATCCCCTACGTGGAGTCCCGCCGCCTGCGCGATGCCACCGCCGATAACGGCCATCAAGTCTATTTTGCGGAGTTTGACTTTCTCAATCATGTGGAGCTGAAGAGCCCCAGCAACCCGATCTCATTCCTTGCCGACCTGGTGAAGCTGATCTTCTACTCCTGGCTCCTCATGATGCGGGTGCTCTAAAGCGAAGCAGCCGTCCCGCCGCGTGGGGACGGCTGCGCATTCCTATCGGCGACTATTCTTAGCGGGCGGCGACCCTATTCTTGCGGCGGCCGTTGGCCGCAGGGTCGCGTGCTTGCCGCCCGCGGGCGTTCCACGGGGCCCGCCTTCGGCGGGTCCGGACGAGCGAGCGGCGAGGAGCTTGGAAGCGATGATGCCGAGACCGACGCCCAGGGCCATGCCGTAAAGAAACCTGCCAGCGCCCACGGCGCTATTTCCTGGTTGCCATCTGCCAGAGGCGCTGGGCCTCTATCTGAGCCAGGCTCGCTATGGGCGGCGGCACGGGCTCCTCGACCTTGCGGTGCAGGTCGTCGTCGTCCTCCGCCGTGAAGCCGCAGGCGCCACACAGGTAGTACCTGCCCCACATGTCCCACGACATCCCCAGAGGCTGGTCACATCGGGGACAGCGATCGGTCAGCCGCTGCATGACACTCACCTCCGTATCTAGGGGCAACCAGACCAAAAAACCGGGCCAGAGGGCATAGCCCCTGCCCGGCTCTACGGGGCGCTATGACCTCTTTCAGCAGCCTACGGGGTTAGCTGTCGGGTTAGGGTTGAAAGAGCTACCCTTCCGCGACTTCCGTCGGGATTCACCCCAGGGTGTGGATCCCCCGTCTCGCCTTCGGCGAGTTCGGCCTTTAGCGGTCGCCGTTCAATCTGTAATGATAGTCCCCGATTGCGAATCTGTCAACGAGAAGCTGCATTCGCCACTTCCGCTACCTGTTCGGGCCGTCAATATCGCCCCAGCCTCAGACTCCGCGTTTGACACGCGTAACAGGAGCGTTATCCCCACGTCTTGCTAGTTAGTAACGACATCACGGTCTTGGAGAATTGATACCTGGATGAGCGCCGAAGTTGACCTGCGGGGCAGCCTGGACGGATGCTCCGATGATCTACGGCCGCTTGCAGGCACGACGGTGACTGACCATCTCCGCGAACTCCGGATCGTGAAGTGGTGGACGAGGCTGATCGTCTATTCCGGCGTGACGTTGCTCATCCCGCTGGACCATTTCCTGTCGGGGCTTGCCTGGCAGCAGGCATTCGCCGTTCACGTTGGCGGATATGTGATCGCCACCGTGGCTATCGAAATGGCCTTCGGTCAGGTGTTCAAGCTGCAGAAGCGGGCCGTGTATCCCGGCGTGGTTTCCCTTCAACTGGGCGCAATGCCTACGTTCGACGCAGCCTGCCAGGGAGCGGTGGCGGTGATGGATAGGTTGTTGCGCCTCAGAGGCTCGTTCTTGGCCCTGCAGAACGACGGCGGGACGCTGAGCTTGGTCGCTCTCACCAGCCTCAGTCGCGTGGATGCGGACCGTTACCTCCGCGTGGGAGCAAGCTGCGTCCAGTGCGTCCTATCCAGCAAGAAGGTAGTTGCCCTATGCTCCGATAGCGACCTTCTGGCCGAGGCGATACTGACTCCACGGCAGCAGGTCGTGTTTGTGCCGGTGCAGTCATTCCAAAGGGTGGTAGGAATCGTGGGATTGGTGGCGGATAGCTCCACCTCCGAGCTGAGGGACTCCGAGCTGCTCGCCTCCTTGGGCTGCGCCATCGGCGTGTCCCTGGAGAGCCTGCGCCAGCATGACGACCTGCGGATGCTGGCCGCCATCGATGATCTGACGAAGGTGTACAACCGCCGGTATTTCTTTGATCAGATGGATCGGGAGATCTCTTCCGCGGCCCGATACTCGACGCCGTTATCGGTATTGATCTCGGACCTTGATGGCTTGAAAAACCTCAACGATAGCTTCGGGCACGACCTCGGTGACGAGGCGCTTCGGACCCTGGCCCAGCGCTTGGTGCGATACTCCCGCGCCTCTGACATCGTGGCCCGTCTGGGCGGCGACGAGTTCGCTGTTATCCTCCCGCATACGGACTCCAAGAGCGCTGCCGATATCGCGCGGCGGCTGCAGGTCTCCGTGGAGAAGGAGGCGCTGGTGACGGTTCCGGGCCGGGAACTGCGCCTCGGTGTGTCCTTTGGGATGGCGACTTTCCCGGACGACGCCGACGATGTGGGCAGCCTCATACGCCAGGCCGACGGCCGCA
Source organism: Chloroflexi bacterium RBG_16_64_32 (assembly GCA_001795235.1). Taxonomy (GTDB): domain Bacteria; phylum Chloroflexota; class Dehalococcoidia; order SM23-28-2; family RBG-16-64-32; genus RBG-16-64-32. The sequence continues at coordinate 10,938 of MGNZ01000028.1, forward strand.
TGTACGCCGCCAAGGCTGCCCGCCGGGGTGGCTCTCGCGGGCGTGAGAGCTAAGCGGCCGTCCTCAAGGTCTGTTCACGTTCGGCTAAGGGATGCGACCGCTGCTGGCGCGAGCGGGCCCTGTTTTCGTCAGGGAGGCCGGAAGGGCGAGAGCGATGGGGCATTCCGAGCGAAGGGTGAGATTCACCAGCTCATCAGCCTAACCCGGGATGGGCAGCCGTAATCGCACGCGGGTGCCCGCGCCCGGATGAGACTCGATCGTGAACTCCGCCGCGAGAAGGTCAGCGCGCTCCTGCTCGGTGACATCGCGCAGGATGGCCTGCACGGCCGGGGCCTGACCGTCGCCGCCAAGGGCCGTAGGGGCGGCGTCCACCACGGCGGTTAGCGGCGTAAAGTGAGAGCCGGCGACGCGGCGGGCTTATCTTTCAGCGCCGCCACGACGCGACCGAACGATTTCACCAGGCGCGGGTCGAGCTGGGCTCCGGCGACGCGCTGAAGCTCGGCGAACGCGTCGTCGCGAGAGAGGGCATTTCGGTGCGGTCGGTCGAGGGTCATAGCGGAGAAAGCGTCGGCGACGGCCAGGATGCGGGCCAGGTAGGGGATCTCCTCTCCCACGAGGGCGTCCGGATAGCCGCTACCGTCGAACCGCTCGTGATGATGGCGGGCGATCTTTCGTACCTCCTGCGCGTTGGGCACGTCCACGATGAGGTTCTCCGCAATGGAGACGTGGTGTTTGATGACAGCGAACTGCTCGTCAGTGAGTCTCCCGGAAATGCGAAGGATGTCATCAGGGATGCAGATCTTGCCGACGTCGTGAAGAAGGGCGGCGAGACGGATGGTCCGCTGGGCTGACGGAGAGACGCCCATCTCCTGGGCCAGCATCGCGGCGTACTCGGCGGTGCTCTCACAGTGAGCGCCGGTGTAGTGGTCCTTGCTATCCACAGAGGTGACCAGGCCCTCCAGGAAGCCGTAGACGCCCAGGGCCCGGTCCCTACGGCGTTCGCTGCGGCGGCGGTCGGCGCCGCGGGATGCGGAGCGCTTGGACTCGTAGAGGCGGGTGTCGGCAACGGCGAGGAGCTCCTGCCGGCTGGTGCCATCGTTGGGGAAAACGGCGAGGCCCCAGGATACGTGGATGGGAACCGTCTGTCCGGCGGGCGTCTTGAAGGCGTAGGTGGTGAGCCAGTCCTGAAAGGCCTGAGAAAGGGAGTGGGCTTCCTCGCTCGAGTGGCGAGGGAGGACGACGATGAACTCGTCGCCGCCGAAGCGACCCACGATGCCCACCTTATCGGTCATCAGTTTGAGCTGGTCAGCTACGACCTGGAGGACGCGATCGCCGGTGGAGTGACCGAAGGTATCGTTGAAATTCTTGAAGTTGTCGATGTCCATTAGGAGCACGGCAAGGCTGCGCCGGCGGGCGCCCTCTGCGGTGACGAGACGCTGCAGGTAGGCCTGCATGAAGCGGTGGTTGAACAGGCCGGTGACGAAGTCCAGGTCGGCCCGCTCTTGGATCTCTTCGTAGTGGCGGGCGCGCTCAAGCGCGCAGGCGAACTCAGCGGTTAGGGGAGCGAGAATCTCCCACTGGTCAGGTCCCCAGGGCTCCCCTCCGGAGTAGATCTCCAGTACGCCCTGAGGCGAAGAGCCCCCGCGAAGCGGGACGTAGAGCACGAAGTCGCTGGCTGG
>MGNZ01000028.1:12702-14568 GCA_001795235.1 Chloroflexi bacterium RBG_16_64_32
GCGGCGCGGGCCAGGATGATGCGTTGCGCCTCCGGCAGGAGGGGGAGCGCTCCCTCGCAGGCCTCGCGAAGGGATGATTCCGATGGCGCTTGTGGTTCGCCTTCGAAATTGGGGTGCCAGAACACGGCGCGCCCGGCGCCCATCTCTCGCACGAAGAACTCCGTCCCAGCGCCTGCGACGCCTCGCAGCCGGGTCTCCCTCGACAAAAGAACGGAGACGCGGCTGAGCAAGCGAAGCTGATCGGCCTGCCTGGCAAGCTCGCGGCTCGTCCTCTGCATCTCCCCGCGGGCTATGCGGGCCCTGACGATGGCGAGAAGGGCGGCGAGCAGAAGCGCTATTGAGACAATGAGCACCGCAGCAACGGCGGCGGTGGACTCCGGCGCGCTCATATCTTGACCTCTAGAGACAGGAAACTGGATCAGACCATCTGGAGGTAGGCCGCCGCGACCGCCGGCGAGGTCTGATCCTTCAGTTTGCGCAGGCCGCTCATGAGCAAGGCGCCCACAGTCGTCTCACGGATGCGAAACAGACTGGCGATCTGGTTCCGTGTGAGGCCCGCGTCGAAGACCAGGGAGATGACTTCCCGCTCACGCGCATTGAGGGCGTCGCCATTGCTGGCGTTGCCGTCCTTGAGGGCCGGGCGGCAGAGGCGGCGCGCCGTACGGAAGAGGACGGTGCGAAAGCGGTCCTCATGAGAGTCGCCGGCGCGGCTGAAGGCTCGGGTGAATGCTTCAACGGCGATGTCCTGCGCGCGCATGTCACCGCCGACGCAGGAGCGGACGTAAGTGAAGAGCCGGGGGAAGTAGGCCTTGTAGCGCTTGTCGGTGCTCGCCGCGTCGGTGGGGCTGGCTTCCGTCGTCTCTCGGTTGCGGCCGAAGAAACTAAGTCCCATAGCTACCTCCCATCACAGTCCTTGGTGTGTCCATCAACGCTCAGGCTAGCAGAGCGGGAGAAGCTTGTGACAGATTGGAGGTAGAGGAGTAGTTAAGGGGTGGTTCAGATGCGGTGAAGCCGGCTAACCGGTTTCCTGACCGACGCGGGTGGCATCCAAGAGAGCCAGCAGGGGATCGTTCTCGCGCTGTGCCGACCGGCGCTCCACCATGTAGCCGAAGCCGCGGACGCAAAGGACATAGGGGTCGCCGTCGCGTCCGTCTTCCAGCTTGCGCCGGAGGTTGGCGATGTGCACCTTGACCAGGTTCTGGGCCTCGCGGTCGTCGTAATCGTGTTCGTGGACCGCGGCGAGGAGAGAGCGGGCGTCCACGACCCTGCCGGCCTTCTCCGCCAGGACGGCCAGAATTCGGAACTCCGTGGGCGTCAGGCTTGCGGGACGGCCGCGCAGGATCACTTCGCACTTGTCGAGGTCCACGAGCAGGTCTCGGACGGAGATGATACCGCCGGTCTGTCCGCTCCGCCAGTTCTGGGTCCTGCGCAGGAGAGCGCGGAACCGGGTCGTGAAGACGATGGGGTCACCGGACGCGGTGATGGCATCGTCTGCGCCGGCGTCCATGACCGGAACGAAGTCGCTTTCGCTTGGGATCACCACGATCGTCGGCGCATCGCGGAGGCCGCGCATGGCGCGGCAGGCGCGGATGGCAAAGCGTGCGTTTCGCTTCGCGAGGATGATGAGATCGGGCGACGCATCGTGCGTGCGGTCAAACAGTTCGTTCAGCTCCCGGGAGATGAGCACGGCGAAGCCCTTCTCCTCCAGAGCTGTCTGGAAGGCCGGTGGCCAGACGTCTGGATCAGCGAGGACGTGGGCAGTCCCCTGCCGTACTCTTGTCCGTGCTTCCTCTGCGGTGGTGGTTTGCATACGTCTCCCGGATGCAATGTTGTTCACTTCTGAGGACGATGGGAAGGCTCGACGTG
>MGNZ01000029.1 GCA_001795235.1 Chloroflexi bacterium RBG_16_64_32
GCCCGGCCGGTAAGGGAAGTCGAACACCCGCACCCTGGGCCGTTTCTCCAGGTGAGGCTTAAGCCGCCGGACGTCCTGGTTGTGCAGGAGACGCTCCCACCAGTGGCGGGGGACGAGGCCGGGGAGCACTACCGTTATCCTCACCTGAGGCTCCGCCCGCTCCAGCGACTCCACGTAGGCCAGCATCGGCGCTACGAACGCGCGGTAGGGCGACTCGATGAGCAGGAGCGGCACGTCGGGGACGGCCTGCTGCCAGCGGGAGCGGAACTTCTCCGCCGCCTCCCGGTCGTCCGTGACGTGGACGGCAGTAACCCTGGCGGAGAGCTCCCGGGCGAAGGCGACCGCTGCCGCCGAAATCCTGTTAACCGCGTCCACAGGCACGATGACATGTTCCCGCGACGGCGGGCGCTCCTTCGCCACGGCCATCGGCATGCCCTCCCGAAGGGCGCCCTCCTCAACACGCAACTCCTCCTCCACGCGGTCGTAGTGGCGGCGGATGAGCGTGAACAGCGCCATCAGGAGCATCATCATGAGGATGGAGATCCAGGCGCCGTGGGTGAACTTGGTGGTGGCGATGATGACCGCCACCACGCCTGTGGCAACCGCTCCTACCGCGTTGATCGTAAGGCTGACCTTCCACGCGCCCTCCCTGAGCCTCAGCCAGCGCCTTACCATGCCCGACTGCGAGAGGGTGAACGACACGAAGACGCCCACCGCGTACAGCGGGATCAGCCTGGTCACCTCCCCCCCAAAGACGACCAGCAGGAGGGATGCAGCGGCGGCGAGGAATACGATGCCGTTGGAGTAAGCGAGCCGGTCACCCTTGAAGGAGAACTGCCGTGGCACGCAACGGTCCCTGGCCAGGATAGACGCGACCATCGGGAACGCCGCGAAGCCCGTGTTGGCGGCCAGGAACAGGACGAGCGCGGTGGCCACCTGATACGTGTAGTACAAGGCGTTCTTGCCCAGCACCTCCCGGCCCAGCTGCGAAACGATCGTCTCGTGTTCTGTGGGCGCCAGACCAAAGCGGCTGGTCAGAAACGTCACCCCGAGGAAGAGGAATCCCAGCACCAACGCCATCACCGCCAGCGTGACCTGGGCGTTCCTTACCTCCGGCGGTTTGAAGGACGGGACGCCGTTGGAAATCGCCTCCACGCCGGTCAACGCGGTGCTGCCCGAAGCGAACGCGCGCATGAGCAGGAATATGGTTAGCCCCTGCGTCGCCGCGACCTCCTCTCGCGCGGGCGCCCCGTGCAGCAGCGAGCCAGGGGCGTCTCCGGCGATGACGCGGACGAGGCCGACCGCGATGACCGCGCCCATACTGAAGATGAAGACGTACGTGGGTATGGCGAAGATAGTGCCCGCCTCCCGGACACCACGGAGGTTCCCCAGCATCATGAGGCCGATCATCACAACCCCGATCGGCACACGAAGGTCGTGCAGGTCGGGCGCAGCGGAGGTTATGGCCGCGACGCCGGCGGCGACGCTCACTGAGACGGTCAGGACGTAGTCCACCATGATGGCGGAGGCAGCCACCGTCCCCGCATTCCGCCCCAGGTTCTCGTGCGCCACTGTGTAGGCGCCGCCGCCGCTGGGGTAGGCCCTGACGGTCTGCTGATAAGAAGTGACCACGATCGCCAGCAGGAGGGCGATCACGATGGAGACCGGCAGCGCGTTGTGCAACGCGCCTGAGCCCGCCAGCGCCAGCACGATCAGTATCTCCTCCGTGGCGTAGGCGGAGGAGGAGAGCGCGTCTGAAGAGAAGATCGCCAGCGCCTTGACTTTGGTCAGCCGCTCGTGGATCGCCCGAGAGGTGGCGAACGGGCTACCGATAACGACCCGCTTCATGTCAGCCCAGTAGCGGCCGACTATGTCCCGCGGCCGGCTGGCCAGCGGTGTGGCCTCCAGCTCGCCCGGGGCCACCCTGGTGAACATCCGCTGGCGGGGCACGATGCGGAGGTACGGGCCCTTGGAGGCGGCGCCGTAGCGGACTTCGCGCAGCTCGATGTCCACTTCTGGGGGCGGCGCCTCCAAAACACGCCCCTGGCGGGGCACCACGATACGCGTGTGGGCGTCTGCGTCCTCATGGGGGGCTTCGGCGCCCGGAGCCGGCCACTCGGGCTGCCGCTGCGCGGCCTCCTCGGCGGGCGGCCCCTTGCCGGGGCGCTTCACCCGCACGAAACGGGGACGCCGAGCCTTATCTCTGTCTGCTGCCATGGCGCCTCACCGTTCGTAGCCCCAGCATGATTACAGAGCCGGCGCGGGAGCCCGACCCGCTACTTCCGCAAGAATCGCCAACAATAACCGGATAGGGGACTGCAGCCAGCCGTCGAGGCTAGGCTAGCACTACGGAGAGGCAAGGGCCATCGCTCGCCGGGCCGCAATCACCCACCTAGCCCGGACCGGGCGACCCTCCGCCACCCCGGCCCCCTCCCGTGGTCGTCCCCTCCGGCCCAGGCGTAGAGGATGGCCAAGGAGCGGGAGATACAACAGGCGTGGGCGATGCCTCAGGCGTGCCGTCAGGATACGGCTGCGGTGTCGGCGTGGGTTCGGGCCCCGGGGTCGGCGTGGACGTCGGAATCGTGCGTGTCGGGAACCTCGGCACGCTGGGCGTTGGCGTCGGCGTCGACTTTGGATCACTCCCATCGGGCTGCTGCGGCTGGCAGGCGCCCGGCTTCGTGGGTTGTTCGCCCTTCACGAAAACCTCCGTGTTGCCAGCGCAACTGCTGCTGACGATACTGTCCGGAATCCCAAACCCGGCCTCGGGGATCTCCAGGTACTCGTGCGCTCGCGTCATAAACGTCTTCCACATCGGCCCTGCGCCGGCCGAACTGAAGGCGTTGTTGGCCATGGGCGTGTTGTCCGCGTTCCCCATCCACACGTCCACCACGAGACCGTCCGGGCCAGGCGTGTAGCCCAGCAGAACGTTGTCGCGGAAGTCTTCGCTGGTCCCGGTCTTGGACGCCGCCGGGCGGCCGAAGGTGAGCTGGCTCCAGCGGATCGCATCTTTGGACAGGACATCCGTAATCATGTAAGCGTGCTCCGGCTTCACCACCTGCCGCTCCTCCGGCTTCTCCATCTCAAACAGTAGGTTTCCTGCCGCGTCCTCAATTCGCAGCACCGAGACCGGGTCGAGCTCGCGGTAGCCATCCGGCAGGTCCTCTACCGTGGGCATGCCGTACATCTTGCCATTGTTGGCCAGCACGCTGTAGGCGTACGCCTGGTCTAACATCTTCACTTCGCAGGCGCCCAAGGTGATGGTCGGCCCGCAGTCGCCCCGCCTCAGGCTCGTAATCCCCATGCGGTGGGCCGTCTTTTGGTACTCAGGGATCCCCACCTCCATCACCGTGTTCACCGCGGGTACATTAACCGATTCCGAAAGCGCCTTGCGAACCGTGATATTGCCCAGATGCTTGAAATTCCAGTTATTGATCTCCTTCTGCTGGCCGCCCACGTCCAGCTTCAGGGGAGCATCCCGCACGATGGTGGAAGGCACCCACCCCTGCTCGAACGCCGTCAGATAGGTGAACACCTTCATCGTCGAACCGTGCGAGCGCTCGGCGGTCACGATATCCACCTCACCGTCGATATCCTCGCGGAAGAAGTCCCGGCTTCCCACGTAGGCGAGGACCTCCCCTGTGCCCGCGCGGAGCGCCACCAGCGCACCGTTGTGTCCCAGAAACTGCTCCTCTTTCTGGCTGATAATCTCTTCCACTACCTCCTCGCCGATCCGCTGGAGGCCCATGTCAATGGAGGTTGTTATACGCAGGCTCCCCTGAAACACTACCTTTTCACAGGACAGTCCGCCGGGGGGTTCGAACATCCCTTTCTCGCACATCTTTCGGACCTGCTCCTGAACGTAGAACACGAAGTGCGGCGCCTTGATGAAGAACCCGGGAGTGCTGTATCTCAACTCCTCCGCCGCCGCCTCGTCCGCCTCGGCCTGGGTAATGTAGCCGTGCTTGGCCATCAGGTTCAGCACTTCCAGCTGCCGCGCCTTCGCCCGCTCCACGTTCTCTGCCACCACCGGAGTGTAGATGCCGGGCGCCTGCGGTATCCCCGCCAGCATGGCCGCCTGGGCCAGCGTCAGATCCTTGGCGGAGACGCCAAAGTAACGCTGCGCCGCCGCTTCTACGCCGAACGAGAAGTTCGCATAGTCAATGGAGTTCAGGTACCACCCCAGGATCTGGTCATTGGAATACGTCCGCTTCAACTCCAGGGCGATCACCGTCTCCTTGACCTTGCGCTCGATTCTGCGGTCAAACCGCTTCTCCCGCTCGACATAGACGTTTTTTACGAGCTGCTGGGTGATAGAGCTGCCGCCGCTGCCCTCCAGAAAGCCCGGCCCGAACGGCGTGAGATTCTCCATCGCCGCCCTCGCCAGGCCCTTGAAGTTCACTCCCGGGTTGTCGTAGAAGCTTGCATCCTCCGTGGACACGGTGGCATCGATCATGTACTGCGATATCTCCTCCAGCGGCACCGGGTCTCGCAGGCCCCCCAGAGGATCGAGGTACTCGTACAGCCGCGCTCCGTTACGGTCGTAGGCGACGCTTGTGCCGATGACGGCGCTGGCGATCGCCTCCTCCGGGGGCACGAGATCATGGGCGTAGCTACGGTAAACGAGAACCCCAAAAACGCCGAGTGTTCCCAGGCCGCCCAGGAAGACGAGCACTGCCATGCTCAGCAGCCAGTGCCATCGGGCGCGCATCAGCCGGCCGCGGTGCGTCGCCGCCCGCTTTACACGGTTTCGTCGATACTTATAGACACGAGGCACGGAAAGATACGACCTTACCTAGTACAACGCGGTGCGTCAGCCTCAAGGTTCGCAGCAGGACCCACGCCGGCGGTTGCGGCGCCTTCCCCAGCACCACAGCAGTCGTGATGCGCTTGCTGCCCATACCTGTCTGGGACGGGCCAGAAAGGCCGGCCAGTCTGCGGCCTCCCCTGTCTGCTCGCCGTTCACGGAACTTGACTTCGACGTGCGCTAACGCCACCTCTCACAGTTCGGTCTTTCTGTAAAACGTCACGCTGCTATAATGGTTTCCAACCTACGCCGCATCAACCGCAGGAGTCACCTCCTTGTCTATTACCCCCGACGAAGTCAGACACATCGCGCGGCTGGCCCGCGTGGGCCTTGTCGACGATGAGATTTCCCTCTTTCAGGGCCAGCTCTCAGAGATCCTGGACTACTTCCAGAGGCTTCAGGAGGTGGACACGGACAACGTGCCGCCTACCGCCCACACGCTCGCCAGGCATAACGTCATGCGGGACGATGAGCCCCGGCCCTCCTTCGATAAGGAAGACATACTGGCCAACGCGCCCCAGCGCGAGGAAGACCTCTTCCGCGTGCGAGCCATCCTGGAATGACATCCGTACCCCTCCATTACCTGACACTCCACGAGGCCGCCGGCCTTCTCGCCCGCCGCGAGGTCTCATCGGTTGACCTTACCCGCGCCGCATTCGACCGCATCCGCGCCCTGGACGACTCCGTCCACGCCTTCCTGACCCTTACCGAGGACGAGGCACTGGCCCAGGCCCGGGAGGCGGACGGGCGCATCGCCCGTGGCGAAGCCGGCCCCCTCACCGGAGTCCCCGCGGCAGTCAAGGACGTGATCAGCACCAGGGGAGTCCGCACCACCTGCGGCTCCCGCATCCTGGAGAGCTTCGTCCCCCTTTACGACGCCTTCGTCATCGAGCGCCTCAAGGAAGCCGGGTTCGTGATGCTGGGCAAAACGAACATGGACGAGTTCGCCATGGGCTCCTCCGGCGAGAACTCCGCATTCGGACCCACCCACAACCCCTGGGCCCTGGACCGCGTGCCCGGCGGCTCATCCTCCGGCTCCGCCGCAGCCGTGGCCGCCGGCATGGCCCTCTACGCCCTCGGCTCCGATACCGGCGGCTCCATCCGTCAGCCCGCCTCCCTCACGGGCGTCGTCGGCTTCAAGCCTACCTACGGTCGCGTCTCCCGGTTTGGGCTCGTCGCCTTCGGCTCGTCTCTGGACCAGATAGGCCCCATCACCCGCTCGGTCCGCGACGCCGCCCTCGTCTTCCAGGCCATCGCCGGACATGACCGCCGCGACTCCACCTCCGCCCCCCTGGACGTCCCCGCCGTCACGGACGCCCTGACCACGGACCTGAGCGGCCTGCGCGTCGGCGTGCCCCGTGAGTACTTCGTGGAAGGGATGGACGACGACGTGCGTCAGGCGGTGCGCGCCGCCATCGACCGGATGGAGGACCTGGGCGCCTCGGTCGATTGGGATGTCTCGCTGCCCTCTACCGGCCACGCCGTCGCCGTCTACTACATCATCGCCCCCTCCGAAGCCTCGGCCAACCTCGCCCGCTACGACGGCGTCAAGTACGGCTACTCCTACCGCGAGGGCGCGGGTATGTGGGACAACATGGAGAAGACCCGCGAGTTCGGATTCGGCGAAGAGGTGAAGCGGCGCATCATGCTCGGCACCTACGCCCTCTCCTCCGGCTACTACGACGCCTACTACCTGAAGGCCCAGAAGGTGCGCACCCTCATCCGTCGCGAGTTCGACGCCGCCTTCGAGGAGCACGATGTCCTGGTGATGCCGGTCTCGCCCACCCCGGCCTTCAAGCTGGGCGAGAAGGTGGACGACCCCCTCCAGATGTACCTCAGCGACGTCATGACCATCCCCGTCAACATCGCCGGCCTGCCCGGCATCTCCGTCCCCTGCGGCTTCAGCCAGCCTGCCCGGCCAGGGGCCGCAGACGGCTCCAGGCTCCCCATCGGCCTCCAGATACTCGCCAAGCCGTTCGACGAGCCGGCCCTCTTCCGCGCCGCCTACGCCTACGAGCAGGCCACCGACTGGCACAAGCAGCACCCGGAGCTATAGCCGCGTATAATTGGAGCAGGTTACCATGAGCAAACTGGTCATACCCGTCGAGATTGAGCCCCTGGAAGAAGGCGGCTACCTCGCTGCATGCGACGCCATTCAGGGATGTCACGCCGAGGGTGAGACCGTGGCCGAGGCGCTGGAGAACCTGGAAGATGTCGCGCGTATCCTCCTAGAGCTGAGGCGCGAAGACGGCCTACCGTTTCCGGAGAACCTCCAGCCGCTGGAGCCCGGGGCCGTCATCAAGGCCCAGCTCGTGGTGACCGTCGCCGAGTGAAGTACGGCGAACTGACCAAGAAGTTACGTCGACTCGGCATTGAGTTCCGCCGTCAGGCCAGAGGGAGCCACGAAATCTGGTGGGATCCCAAGCGGAAGCTATACACCGTCATTCCCAACCACCCGGGTAAGGAGATCAAGAGGAAAACACTGGCTGGCATCTTACGGGACTTCGGACTCAAGGAAGATGACCTTGGGCGTCTCTGAAGCGTCCATTGCCTACGCCTACGAGCAGGCCACCGACCGGCACAAGCAGCACCCGGAGCTGTAGCGACTTGACCCGCCGCCGCACCATCGCCGACATCCCTACGCCTGCCCTCCTCGTCGACGTCCCCGCCATGGAGCGCAACATCCGCCGCATGGCGGAGTTCTTCGCGGAAGGCCCCTGCCGCCTGCGCCCTCACTTCAAGGCCCACAAGACTCCGGAGATCGCCCGCCGCCAGCTCGCCGCCGGCTCCTGCTCCGGCCTCACCTGCGCCACCGTCTCCGAGGCCGAGACCGCCGCCGCCTTCTGCGATGACATCCTCATCGCCAACGAGGTCCTCGGCCCGGGCAAGGCGGCCCGAGTGGCCGCTCTCGCCGGCCGCACCGACATCATGGTGGCCGTCGATTCCCCGGCCGCGCTCCAGGACATCGCCGCCGCTGCGGCCCAAGACCGCGTCGAGGTCGGGGTCCTGGTGGATGTCAACGTAGGCCTCCCCCGCTGCGGCGTCGCCCCCGGCGAGGAGGCGCTCGCCCTGGCCCGGAACGTCGCCGATACCCCGGGCGTCCGCCTGCGCGGCGTCATGGGCTACGAGGGCCACGTCGTCGCCATCGAGGAGCGCCCCCGCCGCGAGGCCAGCGCCCGCGAAGCGATGGACCGCCTGCTCTCCACCGTCCGCGTAGTCCGCGACGCCGGCCTCCCCTGCGACATCGTCAGCGCCGGCGGCACCGGCACCTACGACATCACGGGCCGCATCGACGGCGTCACCGAGATACAGGCCGGCTCCTACGTCCTAATGGACACCGCATACGCCAGGCTGGACATCCCCTTCGAGCAGGCCATCTCCCTGCTCGGCACCGTCCTCAGCAGACCCTCCCCGACCGTGTGCGTGGCCGACTGCGGCCACAAGTCCTGCACCTTTGACCACGGCGTCCCGTCGGTGAGGGACATCGTGGGCGCCTTCGTGCTCCACCTCAGCGACGAGCACGCCCTCATCGCAATTCCCGCGAGCGCCGACATCGCACCCGGAGACCGCATCCAGCTCTGGCCTTCCCACATCGATCCCACCATCAACCTCCACGACGTCCTCTACGCCGTGGAAGCCGAAACCGTCGTCGATGTCTGGCCCGTATCCGCCCGCGGCTACCCAGAGACCCGAAGGGAGCTGCGATGACCGGCGGTTCCCTCTAACGTCGACGAAGGCCTAGCCAAACCCAGACTTCCCCGATGTCACCAGCGCCCTCCCCCACCGTCGAAGCCTACGCCGGCTCCAGCTACCCCGAACGCCCCCTGCGAGTCTTCTGGCGCCGCCGCTGGCGCGATATCGCCCAGATCGAGCACCAGGAGCGGCACCCGGACCGCCGCTGCTTCATCGTGAGGCTGGTGGCCTCCCGACGCACCCGGGATGACACCAGGCTGCGCCTCTGCTACGATTACGCAAACGACGCCTGGAGCGCTGAACCGCTCCCGTCCCACCCACCGGAGGCGACTGCCAAGTGACCGAAAACGCCTATACCATCAAGCCTGAGTTCATCTCGGATCGAGTAAGGGCCCTACCCTCCTCCGGAATCCGCCGCTTTTTCGAGCTCATCTCCAACATGGACGGTGTCATCTCCCTGGGCGTTGGCGAACCGGATTTCGTCACCCCAGAGCGCTTCTCTAAAGCCGCCTTTGACGCCGTTTCCCGCGGCGAAACCCACTACACCTCAAACTACGGCCTGCCCGAGCTGCGTCAGGCTGTCTCTGACCACCTGGAACGCCTCTACGGCCTCCGTTACGACCCCCGAAACGAGGTCCTCATAACCGTCGGCGTGTCCGAAGGGCTCATGCTCGCCCTAATGGCCATCCTCAACCCCGGCGACGAGTTACTCTCGCCAAACCCCTACTACGTCGCCTACCTCCCCACATGCCAGCTCGCCGGAGGCACCTTTGTCCCTGTGGCCACGGGCATGGAGACAGAGTTCCGTGTCACCGCCCGCGACCTGGAGGCCCACTGCACCGACCGTACCAAGGCCATCCTCCTGGGCTACCCCTCCAACCCCACCGGCGCCCAGATGACCCGCGAGGGCCTGGTCGAGATCGCCGACCTCGCAGCCAGGCGCGACCTCATCGTCGTCTCCGACGAGATATACGACCGCCTCTCTTACGGCATCCCCCACACCTGCTTCCCCTCTCTCCCCGGCATGCGGGAGCGCTCGATCCTCTTGGGCGGCTTATCCAAGGCATTCGCCATGACCGGCTGGCGCGTGGGCTGGGCCTGCGCCCCCGCCGACCTTCTGGAAGCGATGATGAAGATCCACCAGTTCGTCATCATGTCCGCTCCCACTCCCTCCCAGTACGCCGCCCTGGAGGCGATCCGGCATGGGGAGGAGGACGCGCAGCGCATGATCGCCGATTTCGACGCCCGCCGCCGCCTCATCGTCGCCGGGCTCAACGATATGGGTCTCACATGCTTCGACCCTCACGGCGCCTTCTACGCCTTCCCCTCCGTCCGCTCCACCGGCCTCGACGACGTCGAGTTCGCCGAGCGGCTGCTGCTGGAGGAGAAGGTGGCCGTCATCCCCGGCTCTTCCTTCGGCGATTGCGGCCGCGGCCACGTGCGCTGCTGCTACGCGGCTCCCCGCGACGCCATCGAGGAGGCGCTGGAGCGCATCCGCCGCTTCGTACGCGGGCTGTAAGATACCGGCGACAGGGGATAGCTGCGGCGCGCCGCTAGTTCAGGACGACCGTCCCGAACTCGATATTCGGGTGGAAAGCGCAGCGGAACTGATACGTGCCGGGGTCGTCTATCTTCACGACCACACGTCCCGTCTCGCCTGCCTTGATGGCAAACGGCTGCGGACCGAAGTCGTCTTCCGTCTCGTACTCGTTGTCCGGCCCGGCCACCACCATGTTGTGGCTCTGCGTCCCCGTGTTCGTCACCAGGAACTCGATAACCTCTCCGGCCTTACCCAAGATCTCCGTGAGACTGAAGTTGACATCGTTCACGGTGAGGCTGATGGAGTTGTCGGGCGTCTTCCCCGCCACCCGCGGGTCGGGCGTCGCCGACGCATCCCCTGTGCTCCCCGAGGACCCGCTGGTCACGATAAGGACCACCAGAGCTATCACCACTGTCGCCGCCACCGGCGTCGCGATCAGCCACGGCGACACGTGGAGCCTACCCACGCGCTCCCACAGGCCACCCTTTCGCTTCGCCCGCTTGCGAGTGGCGCGACTATGCCTGCCGGCGGCCGCCGCCAATGTCAAGCGCTCCTCGCCGCCGCGCGAGCCCTCCTGCCGAGCGTCTGCCGTCTCTGTGGAGACGTCTTCGTCCGGTGGCCGCTCCCGTGGCTGGTCCGGACGCCGATCACGGGCCCTGCGACGGGCGTCCCGTCTCCGCCTTCCTCTACTCATGCTGCATCACCTGGCCTTGGTTACATACTAGCATCCTCAGCGCTCGTGCGCTGTGGCATCCCCCAAGTTTAGGATTCCTTAGGGCCCTCGGCCTAGCAGCCAAAACCGTACTTTCCTGTGGGGCTTTCCCCTACCACCGAGGACACATCTGTGACCGGCGTCACACCTTGCGCGCCCTCCCTGCGATATACTGTCCTCGCCATGAACGCCCGCTTCCAGGTCCCGCCCGGCGCACGCCTCCGCCTCACCGCCTCCTCCGGCGACATTTCCGTCATCGCCGAGGAGCGGACCGACATCGAGGCCCCCGACAGCGCCCGCGTCGTGACCACCAGCGACGAACACGGCCCCGTCCTCGAGGTCACCTCGCCCCGCGGCGGATCCCGCGACCTGGAGCTGCGCTGTCCCTCAGGCACCCCCATCTCCGTCGGCACCATCTCCGGCGATGTCCGCCTCCGCGGCGAATTCGGGTCCGCCACCGTCACGACCACCTCCGGCGACGTATCCGTGGACCGCGCCGCCGCTCTGGACGCCCGCTCCGTCTCCGGCGACCTGGAAGTGGTCTGCTGCTCCGGCCACTGCCGCCTTAGCACCAAGTCCGGCCACATCGAGGCCGGCGACACCGGGCCCACCGAGGCCACCACCGTGTCCGGCCGTGTCCTCCTCCGCAGCACCGCCGGCGGCGTCACCGTCCGTACCGTCTCCGGCAACGTAGAACTGGGCACGGACGGCACCGAGGCCGTCAACGCCCGCACGATCTCCGGTCGCATCACCGTCAGGGTGCCGAAGGAGCGGCTCCCCGCCGCCAGGTTGCGCTCCCTCAGCGGCAGGATCGACTGCGACTGCCCGCAGGGCTCCGACTTCCCCCTGGAGGTGACCTCGGTCTCCGGCAAGATCGAGGTCGAGCCGGCGTGAGCGGCGGCCGCTCCGCGCCAATCACCACCGCAGAGCTGACCATCATGTTCACCGACCTCGTTGGCTTCACTGAGTTCATCGCCGACCACGGTGACGCCGTAGTCCTCGACCTCCTCGCCACTCAGGAGCGGCTCGTCCGCGAGTCCCTGCCGCCGCGGGCGCGCATCGTCAAGGAGCTGGGCGACGGCCTCATGCTCTCCTTTGACGACCCCTGCGACGCGGTAGCCACCGGGCTCACCCTCCAATCACGGTTCGAAGAGGAGGCCGCGACGTCCGATTTCCCCCTCTGGGTGCGCATCGGCGTCCACAGCGGGCGGCCCGTCCCCCGCCGCGACGACCTCGTAGGCAACGACGTCAACATCGCCGCCCGCATCGTCGACCTGGCCGCCCCCGGCGA
>MGNZ01000030.1:0-87 GCA_001795235.1 Chloroflexi bacterium RBG_16_64_32
CGGGTGGGGTGGCGGATTCCGGACGTGCGCGGCGCGTGGGAGCGCTGGGCGCAAAACCGGCTGGTGGTCCTCTACGACGGCAGAGGG
>MGNZ01000030.1:181-7187 GCA_001795235.1 Chloroflexi bacterium RBG_16_64_32
GTTCGCTACGGTGGCACTCTTGAACGCGGGGCCGCCGGCCATCGCCTACGCCGTCGCTCACCCGGAGCGGGTATCCCGCCTCGTTCTCTGGAATTCTTATGCCAGGGGCGCTGACTTCTGGGACGCGCCCCGGCAGAGGGCGTTCCGCGCCATGAGGGAGGCCGACTGGCAGACCTACTCCGAGACCTTGGCCAGTCTCTTTTTCGGTGGGCCGGAGCTCGCCCCTCTCATCCGTGAGAGCGCGACGCCGGAGTTGTACAAGGCGTATCTTGACGCCACCCGCGGGTTCGACGTTACCCACCTGCTGCCACAGGTGCGCTGCCCGACTTTGGTTGTCCACGCGCCAGCGCTGGCGATGACGGATCTCGACAGAAGCAGCGCCCTTGCCTCCCATATCCCAGGGGCCCGTCTCGCCGTCGTTGAAGGTGACCTTGGCGCGGTGGCAGAGGCCATCGACGAGTTCCTGGGCGAGGGCGAGGAGGCGGCAGCGGGGGCGGAGCCTCTGGAGACGGGCGCGTTTCGCACCATCCTGTTCACAGACATGGAAGGCTCCACGGCGATGACCCACCGCCTGGGCGACGCGAAGGCGCGCGAGGTGTTCCGCGAGCACGAGCGCATCGTGCGGGAGGCGCTGAAGGCGCACGGAGGGTCCGAGATCAAGACTATGGGGGACGGCTTCATGGCCTCGTTCGCCTCGGCGGTGAAGGCGCTGGAGTGCGCCATCGCCATGCAGAGGGCGTTCGCGGAGTGGAATGCATCTCTTCCCGCTCACCCTGAGGCTCTCGAAGGGCGCGCGGAGCCACAACCTTCCGCTCATGGTTCGAGAACCTCACCACGAGCGGATAGAGACGCCGGTGCGTCGTTGGAGGCTATCCGCGTCCGCATCGGCATGAACGCCGGGGAGCCGGTGGCCGAAGACGAGGACCTGTTCGGCACCGCTGTCCAGCTAGCGGCCCGCATATGCGCGCACGCGGAGCCCGGTCAGATCCTGGTGCCCATAGTGGTGCGGGAGCTGGCGGCGGGAAAGCGGTTTCTGTTCGCGGACCAGGGGGAGGCGTCGCTGCGGGGGTTCGAGGACCCCGTGCGGCTGTACGAGGTACGCTGGCGCGAAGCCTCGGGCGACATGCCCCTTGCGGAGCAATAGCGGCGCCGGAGGTCATTGGAACGGTCTCCGTCAGGGGGCAAGACCAAGAGTGAGCACGCCGCCCAGGATCAGTATGGAGCCCAAGATACGCCAAGCTCCGTATCCTTCGCCCAAGAAGAGCACCCCAAGGACGGCGCCGAGGACAATGCCCACTTCTCGGGCGGGGGCGATGTAGCTGATGCGGCTGGTGGTGAGCGCCGCCAGAACCAGGACGTAGCCCAGGGGCGCCAGGACGCCGGCGGCCAGCATGCTCCCACGCCGCTCGCGCCACTCGCTGCGGACGGGCAGCGCACTGCTTCGGATGGCCAGGGGAGCGAGGACCAGCAGCCACCCCGTTATGGCGAACTGGTTCAGAGTGAGCGGCGAGAGATGGTCGAGAGCCGCCTTGTCCCAGAGCGAGTAGGCGGTGATGAGCGCCCCGGTGAGGAATGCGACGCGGATGGCGGGACGGTTGAGGTCCCGCAGGGGCTGAGTGAGGCCGCGGAGGGAGCGGGCCTGAATGTTGATAGCGTAGATCCCCAGCACGACCATCGCGATCCCGAAACCGGCAGCCAAGGAAGCGCGTTCGTCCAGGAGGAGCACGGCAGCAATGGGGATGAGCGCCGGGCCCATGCCGCGCGCTATGGGGTAGACGGCGGACAGATCACCAAGCTGGTAGCCCCGGCACAGGGCCAGCCCGTAGACGCCATGGAGCAGGGCGCTGACGGCGCCAAACATCGCGCCGCGGGCGCTGATCCCGTCGATGTACGTAGACACCACCGCGGGGAGGAGGAAGACGGCGAAGGAGACAGCGCCCAATGACCAGAGGAAGGCGCTCTTTTCGTTGCTGCGCTTGAGCAGGAAGTTCCAGGTGGCATGGGAGATAGCCGAGGCGATGACAAGAGCGAAGGCGACGGTTGTCATGGGCGAGAGTATTGTACAGCGTGCGGCGAGATCGTAGGGTCGGACGTGGTACGGCAGTTCGTGCCGGGCATGCGGTAACCGGTCGCGGGCAAGGGGGAGACTGCGCCGCGGCGGTTCGAGGACGCAGCAGCACATGCGGGTTAGTCCTCCTCCACCAGGGGTCAGGCTTAAGCCCGACCCGCCAATGGTGATAGCGTGTAGGCACGGGTCTGCCTATAATAGTTCCACCGTCCTGAAAGGAGCCCCACGTATGCCGCAAGCCCCCACAGCGTACGCCTACTTCCAGAAGCAGTTCGTGCCCCTGGCCGAGGCGAAACTGGGGATCATGACCCATGCATTTCTCTACGGGACGGCGGTATTCGAGGGCATTCGCGGCAACTGGAACGATAAGGAGCAGCAGGTCTTCCTGTTCCGCGTCAAGGAGCACTACGCTCGCCTGCGCAAGAGCTGCCGCATCGTCAGGATCGACCTGCCGTACTCCGACGAGGAGCTGCAGTCCATTACGACCCGATTGGTGGAGATGTGCGGCTATGGCGAGGACGTCTACGTCCGGCCAATCGCCTACAAGAGCAGCGAGGTAGTCGGCGTGCGGCTGCACGACCTGGAGGACGACTTCCTGATCTTCGTCGTTCCCTTCGGGCCGTATCTGGACATCGACAAGGGGGCGCGCTGCTGCACGTCCTCCTGGCGGCGGGTGGAGGACACAAGCATCCCCGCCCGGGCCAAGATCAACGGTATCTACGTTAACTCCGCTCTGGCGAAGACGGAGGCCCAGCTTAACGGCTTCGACGAGGCGATCATGCTGGACGAGCGCGGTCACGTGTCCGAGGGCTCCGGAGAGAATATCTTCATCGTCGATGGTGAGCGGCTGATCACGCCGCCGCCGTCCTCCAACATCCTGGTGGGAATCACGCGAGACACCGTTATCACGCTGGCCCGGCAGGAGCTGGGGATGGAGACGGTGGAAAGGGACATCGACCGCAGCGAGCTGTACGCGGCCGAGGAGTGTTTCATGACAGGAACCGCCGCCCACGTCACTCCCGTCGTCGAGCTGGATCACCGGCCGATAGGGAGTGGCAAGATGGGGCCGGTGGCCGAGCGTCTGGTGCGGCTCTACTTCGACATCATTACCGGGCGCAACCCCAAGTACGTATCCTGGTGCACCCCGTGCTACTCAAAGGTCAAGGCGTAACCATAGAGCGTCCGCGGAGGACGCTGGGGGTGGCGGTGGCGGCGGTGCCGGCGTTGATCGCCGCCGGCCTGGCCTTTGCCCTGGTCGCGAAGGCGGCCACGTGGCCGGTTTCGCTCACGCAGTTTGGCGCCATCAGTAGCGCCATCGTGCTCATCGTACTGGCCCTCGTGTTCACATACTGGGCTGGAGCCTGCTACTCGCTTCACTACGCGGTCGACCGCACTGGCCTCACCGTGGGCTGGGGCACGCTCAAGCACTTCATCCCGATGGAACGCATCGACGACGTCTCGATCGGCCGCGGCGAGGACCGTCCGCGTTTGTGGGGACTGAGCTGGCCCGGCCTGCACGTAGGGCGCGGGCGCATGGGTGAGCGGGAGGTGTTGTTCTACTCGACGCATCGCTCGCCGGAGGAGATCGTCTACGTGCGGACGGCGGCGGCGACGTACGCTGTGAGCCCCCAGGACCCGCCGCGGTTTCTCGCTGAACTGGAGCGGTTCAAGGAGGCGGCTCGCGCGGGCGGCACGGAGTCTGTGCAGCGGGACCTCGTGGGAAGTCATCCGATCTGGGCCGACCGAGTGGCGCAGTTGCTGGCCCTGGCGGCGGTCCTCATCAACGTGGCGCTGTGGGGGTACGTGTTCACGATCTATCCCGACCTGAGCCCGCGGATCAGCATCGAGTTTCCGCCGCTTGGCGAGATCACCGATCTGCACTCGCGCAACGAGATCCTGAAGATACCCGCCGCGGCCCTGGCAGTGCTGGCGATCAATCTGGTGGTCGGCCTGGGCGTCCACTGGCGGGAGCGGGCGGCTGCCTACCTGGTGCTGACGGGCAGCGTTTTCCTGCAGATGTTCTTCTGGGTGTCCGCCGGGATCGCAATAGCAAACGCCTAGCCTCACCGGCCAGGCGGACGTCGGTCCCGGCAGGCGTTCGCTGAGGCGATATCCGCCTGCTAAACTGGTGCCGTGGCGACCTACGATGCCATCGTCGTCGGTGCGGGGCCCGCGGGCAGCACCACCGCCCTCGCTCTGGCCCGCGGGGGGGCGTCCGTCCTGCTCCTGGACAGGGCCCGGTTCCCCCGCGACAAGCCCTGCGGCGGCGGCGTTACCCTTCGGGCTGCGTCCTGCGTGGAGATCGATCTCAGCCCGGTGGTAGAGCGCACGATAACCGGGGCGCGGTTCTCGTTGCGGCTGGGCCCGGCGTTTCAGCGGCGCTATGAGGCGCCCCTCACGTACATGACTCAGCGCTCTCGCCTGGACGCGTTTCTTGCGGAGGCCGCGAGCGCCGCCGGGGCCGCGTTCCACGACGGGGAGCCGGTGCGCGCGGTGGAAGTCGGCTCTAGCGGTGGCTCGGCGTCGGCCCTGGCTCGCGCGGTCACGGTGCGAACTGATCGCGGCTCATACGCCTCCACCACGCTCATCGGCGCCGACGGCGCGAACGGGGTCGTAGGCCTCGCCACCGGCGTTCGTCCGCGGGTGGAGGAAGCGGTGGCGCTTGAGGGGAACGTGCCCTGTCCGCACGGTGTGCCCGAGGCCTGGCGAGAGACGTTGGGGCTGGACGTGGGGGGGCTGGCCGGCGGCTACGGCTGGGTGTTCCCCAAGGGGGATCACCTGAACGTCGGCGTGGGCGCCTGGAAGTACGCGGCGTTCACCCTGCGGCCCAAGCTGGCGGAGCTCTGCCGCCGGTACGGACTCGGTCCGACAGGGCTGGAGAAGCTGCGGGGCCACCACCTGCCGTTACGAGTTCCCGGCAGCACCATCGCCCGCGGGCCGGTGGCCATGGTGGGCGACGCCGCCGGACTGGTCGACCCCCTCGCCGGCGAGGGGATACACACGGCGTTCCGCAGCGGCGGCCTGGCGGCGCGCGCCACAATGCGGCTCCTGGCCGGCGATGCGGACGATCTCTCGTCCTACCAGCGGGCCGTGGACCGCCGCCTGCAGCCGGAGCTGACCGCTTCACGCTGGCTGCAGGAGTTGTTCCACTTCGCGCCGCCGCCCTACTTCGCGGTGATGCGCCGCAGCGAAAAGTTCTGGCGCTTCTTCTGCCACCTCATCCGCGGCGAGATGACATACCTGGACTTCCTGCGCATGATCGGCCCTCTGCGCCCAGCGGTGGGGTTCTTCGCGGCGGCGGCCCAGCGGCGCAGGCTGGCGCGACTGGCCGGCGCGCGCTAGGAGCGAAGACGCTGGCATGCGGCCTGCCTTCGCCTTCGCAGCGGCTCTTATTCTGGCGTCGGCGGCCGCCTGCGGGGGCGGCGATGGCGGCCTTGTGACGGCGACCGTCGTAGTGAGCGACGGTGAAGGCCAGCGGGCGGAGCTAACGGTGGAGCTGGCCCGCACGCCTGCGGAGCGCAGCCGCGGCCTCTCTCTGCGCAATGAACTGCCCGAGGACGGCGGTATGCTTTTCGTCTATCCGGACGAGACCGAATCCGGCTTCTGGATGAAGGACACGTTCATCCCGCTGTCGATCGCGTTCATCGCGGAGGGCGGCGCGATCCTGGACATCCAGGCGATGGAGCCGCTGTCTGCGGAGCTGCACCGTCCGCCGGGGCCATACCGCTACGGCCTGGAGGTGAATCAGGGCTGGTTCGGGCGGAACGGCTTCGCGGTGGGGGACCGGGTAGACGTACCGGAGGCGGTGGCAGCAGCGGCGGGGGAGTGAGGGCGCGGTGGGGAAATCTACGGTATATCCAGTTTTTGCTTGACTTTGGCGGAGGCGCTGGCTACAATTTCTGCTACACGCCAGTCGGCATAGGCAGAGGCGACGAAGGGGAGTAGTAGAGGAGCCGATTCGCTCCAGAGAGCCGGCGATACGGTGCGAGCCCGGTAGCGAGCGGCCTCGAACTCGCCTCCCCGCCCCAGGCGGGGATCCCGGTGTTTCAGACGGGACCTGAGCCAGCGGGCTGAACGGCATACGGGGGAGACTCCGGCCGAATAGGTCCGTTCGGGTGCGCCCGTTACAGCGTCAGAGTGCTCCGAGGCGAGTGCTAGGAATGCGCCTCGGAGAAAAAGGGTGGTACCACGAGACGTCTATCAGTCCCGTCCCTCTGGGTCGGGACTAATTAGTTTGCGGGGTAAGGTACGGAGATGGTGACGGCCAGGAAGCTGCGAAGCGAGGCGATGAAGGGAGGCCCGGCGCGGGCGCCCAACCGATCATACCTGCGTGCCATGGGGATGTCCGATGAGGACATCGAGAAGCCGTTCGTGGCCGTGGCCAGCACCTGGAACGAGGCCACGCCGTGCAACGTCCACCTGGACCGCCTGGCCGACCGGGTCAAGGAGGGCGTCAAGAGCGGAGGCGGCACCTCCCGTGAGTTCGTCACGATCGCCGTGTCGGACGGCGTGGCCATGGGCCACGAGGGGATGAAGGCCTCCCTGGCCAGCCGTGAGGTCATCGCCGACTCGATCGAGCTGATGGTGATGGCGCACGCCTACGACGCCCTGGTGACCGTGGCCGGTTGCGACAAGAGCCTGCCCGGTTCGCTGATGGCGGCCGCCCGCCTTAACATACCGTCCGTGTTCCTCTATGGCGGGACGATCATGCCCGGCCGCTTCCAGGGGCGCGACGTCACCGTGCAGGACGTGTTCGAGGGCGTTGGGGCGTTTGAGGCCGGCCGCATGACCGCCGAGGAGCTGTACGAGCTGGAGTGCGTCGCCTGTCCCGGCGAGGGCTCCTGCGCCGGCATGTACACCGCCAACACAATGGCCTGCGCCAGCGAGGCGCTGGGCATGGCGCTACCCTACAGCGGCTCGATTCCCGCCTCGGACCCG
>MGNZ01000031.1:0-110 GCA_001795235.1 Chloroflexi bacterium RBG_16_64_32
TCCACATCCTCCCGCCTGAGCCCGCACAGCTCGGCCCCGCGCAACCCCGAATCGGCCAGGGTCAAGACAACCGCCCGATTCCTCAGGAGGCGCAGGTTGTGGGTGACGGC
>MGNZ01000031.1:200-474 GCA_001795235.1 Chloroflexi bacterium RBG_16_64_32
CGGGTTGTCCTGACGCTCGCCCTCTTTCACCAGCCACTTATAGAAGGTGGCCAACGCGCGGTACTGCACGGAGATGGTGCTGGGCTGCAGGCCCCGGTCGTACAGCGACCGGAAGTATTCGCGCAGGTGCTCGGTTGACACCTGGGCGACGCCGGGCATCCCCTTCTCACTGAGGAATCGGCCGAGATACCTCAGCGCGTTACGGTACGTCTCCTCCGTCTTCTCCTTCCGCCCACCGGCCCGCAGGCTCACGCTAAAGCTGTCGACGATCCGC
>MGNZ01000031.1:548-675 GCA_001795235.1 Chloroflexi bacterium RBG_16_64_32
CATGGGTTCAGTATCTGTGCTGTGCTCCTAATAGTCAAATGGTGGCAGGGGTGGGATTCGAACCCACGACACATGGCTTATGAAGCCACTGCTCTGCCGCTGAGCTACCCTGCCGCAATCGCGAGTG
>MGNZ01000031.1:706-11405 GCA_001795235.1 Chloroflexi bacterium RBG_16_64_32
TTCCCGGGCCGGTGCGGCGCCGTTGAGGGGCCGCCGGTGCGCGCGCTAGAATGGGTGTGCGATGGCCGCCGCGTCCCGTACCCAACTCATCGAGCAGGTCCGTGCCATGCCCACCCGGCCCGGCGTGTATATCTTCCGCGAGGCCAGCGGCGAGGTGATCTATGTGGGGAAGGCGGCCTCGCTCAAGAGCCGCGTGCGCTCCTATTTCGGCTCGCCGCGCAGCCTGGAGCCGAAGACGCGCCGCCTGGCGGGCAGGATCGCCGACGTGGAGTATGTCGTCACCGCCAGCCCCCAGGAAGCGCTCATCCTGGAGGCCAGCCTGGTCAAGCGCCACCAGCCGTACTTCAACGTGCGACTCAAGGACGACAAGCACTACCCCTACCTGAAGATAGACCTTTCGGACAAGTGGCCGCGGGTGGAGATCACACGCCGCGTTCAGGACGACGGCGCCCGCTACTTCGGGCCATACGCCTCGGCGGGGTCGGTCCGGCAGACGTTGGACCTTGTGAAGAAGCTGTTCCCCTGGCGGTCCTGCACGAAGACGATCACCGGTAACGACCCTCGCCCCTGCCTGGACTACTACATCCACCGCTGCATCGGCCCGTGCGCATCGCTCTGCTCCCAGGAGGAGTACCGCGACGTTATCCGGCAGGTGACCATGTTCCTGGAGGGACGCAGCGAGGAGGTGGCCGGGAGCCTGCGTCGCAGCATGCAGGAGGCGTCTGCGGCCCTGGAGTACGAGCGGGCGGCGCGGCTGCGCGACCAGGTCCGCGCCATCGAGCACACCAGGGAGCGGCAGGTGATGGCGCTGCCGGAGCGGGTGGACATGGACGTGTTCGGCATGGCGCGGGACGGCCCGGAGGCATGCGTGCAGGTGTTCTTCGTGCGCCGCGGCAACGTCGTCGGGCGCGACAACTTCGCCCTGGACGGGGCCGCGGACGAGCCGGACGCGGACGTGCTGGCCAGCTTCCTGAAGCAGTTCTACCAATCGGCGGCGTTCGTGCCGCGGCGGGTCCTCCTCCCCTTCCCGGTGACCGACCAGGCGCTCATCCGGGACTGGCTGGCGGAGCGGCGTGGCAAGGGCGTCCAGGTGCTGGCGCCGCAGCGGGGCGACAAGCGGGCGCTGGTGCAGACAGTGGTGAACAACGCTCTGGAGTCGCTCCAGGCGGCGAGGGCCAGGTGGCTGGCCGACACGGGCAAGGCCCGCCGGGCGCTGGAGCAGTTGCAGGAGGAGATGAACCTGCCTTCGCTTCCCCAGCGGATCGAGTGCTACGACATCTCGAACATTCAGGGCGCCGCCGCCGTGGGGTCGATGGTGGTGTTCGTGGACGGGCGCGCGCGGCCGGCGGAGTACCGGCGCTTCCGCATCAAGTCGGTGGAGGGCGCGAACGACTTCGCGATGCTGCAGGAGGTGCTGCGCCGCCGCTTCCAGAAGACGGCGGAGGCCCTGGCCGCTCGCGGTGCGGACTCCTCCCTACCCCCAGCCGCGGGCGACCTGAAGGTCGCCCCTACAACGGCCTCGGCCGCTGCCTCCCCCGCTCGTGGTGAGCCCGTCGAACCACGAGCACCCGGGATCCCAGAGTTCGACGAGTCGTTCGCGGCAGTACCGGACCTGGTTATCGTGGACGGGGGCAAAGGGCAGGTGTCGGCGGCGCACGACGAGATGCGCAACCTGGGGGTGGGCCAGATCCCCCTGGCGGGGCTGGCCAAACGGTTCGAGGAGCTGTACGTGAAGGATGTCTCCGAGCCGATACTGCTGCCGCGGACGTCGCAGGCGTTGTACCTGGTGCAGCGCATCCGGGACGAGGCGCACCGGTTCGCGATAACGTACCACCGCAAGGTGCGGGCGAAGGCGGGGATGCGGTCGGCGCTGGACGCGGTGCCTGGGGTAGGCCCCAAGCGGAAGAAGGCGCTGCTGCGCAAGTTCGGCTCCGTGAAGGCGATCCGTGAGGCGGGGGTGGAGGAGATCGCGGCGACGCCCGGGTTCACCCGCTCGCTGGCGGAGAAGGTGCTGGCGGGGCTATAATTGCGGTCTGAGGGAGACCGTGAAACCCCTCCTTGCCATTGGAGTTGTTCTGTCATTCGTAGCTGTGGCTGCCTCGTGCCGCGGCGGCAGCGGCGCGGGAGCCCAGCTCATCGAGCAGGCCAGACACGCGATGGCGAGCGCTTCCTTCTCACATGCTGTCACCGAATGTCACCTGTGTCCCCCTCCCATCGTTACGGAGTACGCGCCTGCCGATAGGATCAAGCTCTCCAACTCCAAGGGTCATGACGACTGGCCCTACTACCTGATAGTGGGCGACCAGTGGCTCGTCTCTCACGCCGGAAGCAGATGGCTAAGCGAAAGCGCCGATCATAATCACCCCTTCATGGTCCTCGGCGACCCGCGCGTCTTGCTGCGCATCGCAACAGACCCGGAGGTTGAGGAAAGCGAGGAGATGGACGGCCGAAGCAATCACGTCGTGCGTGCCGGCACCGACAGCGACCGTCTGCTATCCGAAGTCTGGCCCGCTGAGCAGCGTCCAGCCGGAACTGAGGGCGAGCAGCCCCTCCACTACTTCCGGGAGATGACAGACGGGTTGAAAGTCCGCTTCTGGATAGACGCACGAGACTTCACAATCACGCAAATGGAACTTGACTACTCTTTGCTGCCCGCTGACAACGAAGAAGAGCCCCCTGAGGACCCGGAGCCGTATGTCATACAAATCGACTACGAGACTCCCGTCGATGTGCCGGAAGAGCCGGAAGCCATGCCGTACCAGGAAGCGGACCGGCTGCGCCGGGAAGCCGGGCGCCGGATCCAACCGCTCCTAGACTCGATCGCGCAGTACAGGAGCCTCAACGGGCTCTATCCGCCTAGCCTCGATCCCGAAACCCTGAGCGATGTGCTTCCCGCCACTCTATGGCCAGTCAACCCGTTCACCGACGAGCCTATGCGACAAGCAGAGGATTCGCCTGGGGACTTCTATTACGAGGTCAAGAATGCAGGCAGTGACTACGTCGCTAGTTTCTACGGTTGGGACGCCACGTATTCCTACATCGACACCATCCGCTTCGGCCGGCCCGACGAAATGACGAACGGTAAACCTCGCCAATAGCGCAGGACGCGCAGAAAGTCAACGGACAGGAAGGATTGCGGCCGGCGGCGGCCGAAGGACGGCCGGCCGCGCCCCCTACTCGACGGCCACGGAGCCATCGCACGGCGGTGCGCCGAGATTCTGATCCGCCTAAGGCGGATCAGAATGACAGATGGAGGCAGGCGGTCCGCGAGGCGGGGGTGGAGGAGATCGCGGCGACGCCGGGGTTCACCCGCTCGCTGGCGGAGAAGGTGCTGGCAGGCCTCGCCCCTACGCCACGGCGATCGTGCCGATCATCTCGACAGGGTGGAAGTCGCAGCGGAAGATGATCTCGCCGGCCTGATCGGGCGCCTGCCAGGTCAGGGCGCCGGTGTCGCCCGGGGTGAAGAGGTCCAGGTCGGAGACCGTGTCATCGTCGCTGTTGTACTCGCCGTCGAGGCCGGCGACGCGCATATTGTGGATGGCGATACCGTTGTTGGTGAGATCGAAGGTGACGGTGGCCCCTGGTGCCACCGTCAGCTCGTTCGAGTCGAAGAAGTTGTCGCCCATAGACACGGCGACGCTGCCGCCAGCGGCCTCGCCTCCGGACGGCGCGGCGTCCGCCGCCGGCGACTGCTCCATGACCACCTCTTCGCTCTCGATGCCAGTACCGGAGGGGATGGCGAACGCGAGGACGAAGGTCAGTACAACGGCGACGAGAACAAAGCCCATGAGGGCCTCTCCCAGGGGCAGTTTAGTGACATCAAACTTCATGCCAGCGTAGCCTCCACAGATATAAATATATCGGAGCGGAGGCTTAGGCGCTAGTGTGTGACGACGGCGGGCAGATGTCGTGGAACGCCAGAGTTCTCTACGAGGACATCGGAAAGCTGAAGCGCTCCCCTACTTGACGCTTTGAATAAAGGCGATGACGGCCTGGATATCCTCCTCAGTGAGCGCCGGGAAGGAAGGCATCACCGGGCTGAAGCCCGCCACTACCTTGGCTGGGGGATTCTGAATCGACTCCCGGATATAGGCTTCGTCGACAGTCACGGTGCTGCCGTCCGCCAGCGTCTCCTCTTTTCCGAACAGGCCCTTCCAAGAGGGCCCGATGATGACCTCGCCCGAGGTGCTGTGACAGGACAAGCAGCCGTTTGTAGCCGCTAGCTGCTGTCCCCGCTCCGACAGCGTCGCGGCAGGCGTCGGGCTTCCGACAGTGGCCGCGGTCTCCAGCGCGCCGCCCTCTCGTAGGAGGGACGCCGCCACGAAGGTCCCGGTGGTGGCAAATAGCAGGAAGCCGATGAGCAGTCCGCCGATGGGCATTCGCGGGAGATCTATGTGCAATTAGCCTGCCTCCGCCCACCCGTTTGCAAGTATAGAGGGGCCTCGCCGCTATGCGCAATCCACCGTTGGCGCCTCCAGCACCTCCAAGTTCTCTGGCGTGCGGTGGAAGCCCGGCGGTAGCTGATAGAGGATCGGGCCCAGGCGGTCGGCCGGGAGGCGGGCGCCGGGCGTAGTAGGAGAGCCATTCGCGGGGCGCCAGCTTCTCGGCGTGGAAGGCGTCGCGCCAGTGGGAGTGGCGCCAGGCGTAGGCACAAATCCAGAAGCGGGGCACAGCCACGAAGGTTATATCAAGTGCTATACTTCAGTCGGTGAGAGGAAATGCCCGCGCTTACCGATCATCTCAGTCGCTCAAAGACGGCGCTCCTGGCCGAGTTGGCCCAGGACGTCAGCGACCTCCATGTGCTGGAGGCCATCGCTAGAGTGCCCCGAGAGCGGTTCGTGCCCCCGGAGGTGCGTTCACACGCCTATGAGAACCGGCCCCTGCCCATCGGGCACGGACAGACGATATCCCAGCCTCTAATCGTGGCGCTGATGACGCAGGCGCTGACGCTGCGCGGGCACGAGAAGGTGCTGGAGGTGGGTACAGGCTCGGGCTATCAGGCGGCCTTGCTTTCGCACCTGGCGGCGGAAGTAGTCAGCGTGGAGCGGGTGGACGACCTGGCGCTGCGGGCGGAGCGCGCGCTGGCGGCACTCCAGTACACCAACGTGCGGATACACGTGGCCGGCGAGACGCTGGGCTGGCCCGATGAGGCGCCCTATGACGCCATCATCGTCGCCGCCGGCGCCCCCAAGGTTCCGAGCGAGCTGGTGCAACAGCTCGCCGTCGGCGGGCGTATGGTGGTGCCTGTAGGAAGCCGCGACTTGCAGGAGTTGGTCCACGTTGCGAGGAACGCCGAAGGGACAACGCTGAGAATCCTCGGATCGTGCCGATTCGTCCCCCTGCTGGGCGCCGGCGCCTGGTCAACACAGGTCCTGCGCTGAAGGCGCGGGCGGGCCCCGCGACGCCCTTCACTGTAATGAACGGGCCGTATGACGTTACTCCCTCGCCAAACAGCGGCAAGCCTGGTCTGGAAATTGTTAACCAGAAAGATGATGACGCGTTCTCCTGATGAACGACATTGGCGGCGGGATATTTCGAAATAACCCGCAAAATAGTGCGGCGACCCGCTAGACAAGGGAAGGAGGTAACAATAGAATATGGCAGTCAACTCCCCTGGTAGGCTTCGGAGTTCGGAGGCCTCCTCCATGCGCAAAAGTCTCGATGAGTTTTTGGTCTTCCTTGCCGTGGAGAAGGGATCTTCAGCGAACACGATAGCGGCGTACAAGAACGATCTCCAGCAGCTCGCCGAATTCATTGGGCCGCGCGCGGGCAGCGACGGTTGGCGATCCCTCGGCCGGTCTGACGTCCAGGACTTCATCCTTGACCTGAAAGAGCGAGGCTACACCGAGACATCCGTTGCCCGCAAGGTGGCGGCCCTCCGCTCCTTCTTCGCGTTCCTGACCGCAGAGGGGGCCATCACTACCAATCCCACCGATGGCCTCGCCTCACCGCGCGTCGGCAAGACCCTGCCCAAGGCGATCTCCCCCAATGAGATCGACGAGCTGCTAGAGCAACCGGCTCGCCGTTCCACCCCGGAGGCCAAGCGGGACCGAGCGATGCTGGAGCTCCTGTACGCCACAGGCATGAGGGTGACGGAACTGGTGTCGCTGGACGTTAGCAACCTTAACCTGGACCCGCGCGCTCCCTACGTGAGATGTCTAGGCAAGGGCGCTAAGGAGCGCTCGATCCCAATACACGATCACGCCCTCGAGGCCCTCACGAACTACCTGGAAGACGGAAGGCCGATGGTGGTCCAACAGCGCAACGAGCCGGCATTATTCGTCAACCGAAGGGGTGAGAGGCTCACGC
Source organism: Chloroflexi bacterium RBG_16_64_32 (assembly GCA_001795235.1). Classification (GTDB taxonomy): domain Bacteria; phylum Chloroflexota; class Dehalococcoidia; order SM23-28-2; family RBG-16-64-32; genus RBG-16-64-32. The sequence goes on from MGNZ01000031.1 coordinate 7,016, forward strand.
GACAGGGCTTCTGGCTGATCCTCAAGGGCTATGCCAGATCCGCCAACCTGGGCAACGGAATCACCCCTCACACCCTGCGACACTCCTTCGCCACTCACATGTTGCGCGGCGGCATGCCCTTGCGGAACGTCCAAGAGATGCTGGGTCACGCCAACATTTCCACCACGCAGGTATACACCCACCTCACCAGCGATCACCTACGGGAGGTCTACGAGCGGGCACATCCGCGCGCTCAATAGGAGCGCCGGCGAATCGGTGTGGTGATGGGGAGGGCAGCGTACGGAATCCGTGTCGCTGCCCTCCTTCTCGTTTTAGCCGTCCCGGCTTGGGCCTGCGGCAGCGATGACGCCGCCCCAACGCCGCTACCGACGGCGACCAGCGAGCCGATGCCCCCGCCTACCGCAATCGCCACGCCCTCCTCGGCCCCATCCCCTGCCACGTCACTCCCCACAGACGAACCGCCCGACCGCGACCTTGTCGACCTGGCGCGGCGGTTCCGCGGGCTGCCAGCGAACGCGCCGCTGATGGCACGCGAGACACCGTACGGCTACGCCGTCGGCGACCGCGAAGAGTTCACCATCGTAGACATCAGCGCTCCGTCGCTGGACACGGTCGCGGCCACCGTGCGGCTGGTCACCGAGCGCGCCTATCTGTTCGTGCAGGAAGGCGTGGAGGTCGACGCATCGGCCCTGGACAGGATCGGCAAAGACATCGATACGCTCGTTTATCCACGCGTCGCCGCAGCCTTTGGCGAGGAGTCGTCGCCGGGCGTGGACGCCGACCCCCGCATCAGCATCATCCACGTCGACCTCAATGGGGCGGGCGGCTACGTCAGATCAGCCGACGAGTTCCCGCAGCTTATAGCGCCTGAAAGCAACGAGCGGGAGGCCATCTACCTTGACTCGTCCTTCCTGGACTCGCCGGGGAGCGCCTACAACGCGATCCTGGCCCACGAGCTACAGCACGTTATCCACCTGAACGGGGACGGCTCAGAGGACGCGTGGGTCAATGAGGGGCTCTCGCAGGTAGCGGCGGAGCTGGCCGGAGGCGATACCTCAACAGTCGACATCTTCCTTGCCGCGCCGGACACGCAGCTCACGCACTGGCCTCCCGACTCCGAGGCCGTCCACTACGGCGAGTCGCAGCTCTTCTTCCGCTACCTCCTCGACCGGTTCGGCGGGCGGGAGAACGCCGCAGCGCTGGTGGCCGCTCCAGGAGACGGGGTCTCCGGTGTGGACGGCTATCTCCGCGAGTTCGGCACCACGTTCGAGGACGTGTTCGCGGACTGGGTTGTGGCCAACTACCTGGACGAGGACTCCGGGCGCTACGCCCACGAAGGAGCCGATGTGTCCATCGTCACCGTCACCACGATTGGAGATGCGGGCGAGGGCGACGGCGCCGTCCACCAGTTCGCGGCGGACTACCTTGAGGTTGACCCCCCGGCCGGCAGCGGCATCTTCACGTTCGATGGCTCCGACGAAGTGGGTATCGATATCGAACCGCGAGACGGCCCGTTCTGGTGGTCCAACACCGGCGACTCTATCGATAGCCGGCTGACGCGGGAGTACGACCTCAGCGGTCTGACCTCCGCATCGCTTCGATTCCAGACATGGTTTCAGACTGAGCTGGGCTGGGACTATGCGTATGTGGCCGCCTCCAGGGACGGCGGGCAGACGTGGGAGGCGCTCCCGGGCCGGCACACGACCGACTACGACCCCGTGGGGACCGCTTACGGTCCCGGCTACAGCGGTGACAGCAACGGGGAGTGGCTGCAGGAGGAGATAGACCTGACGCCGTACGCCGGCGGCAAGGTGCTCCTCCGCTTCGAGTACGTCACGGATGACGCCGCCAACGCCCGCGGCTTCGCCGTGGACAACATCGAGATACCGGAGCTGGCCTCTGCGGATGGCGCGGACACCGGCAGCGGCTGGCAGGCGGAGGGGTTCCGCCGCATCGAGGGGCCGCTGGCGCAACGATTCGTGGTGCAGGTCGTCGAGCGGGGCGACAAGAACGTCGTGCGCCTCCTGGAGCCTGGGCCGGGCAACCGCCTGGAGGTCGCGCTGGACGGCCCGGCCACCATCATCGTATCCGCCGTGACCGAGGGGACGACGGAGTCAGCCAGCTACCGCTGGACATTGAAGTAACGCTGAATCTGCGTTGCCGCTCAGGAGCGTCGCAAGTATGATGGGCCTGCCATGATTATATCCGTCATCGGCGGCGAGGACGCCCAGGCGGAGGCGCTGAGCCTCGCGGAAACTGTGGGCAGGGAGCTGGGGAAGCGAGGCGTCACGGTGTGCTGCGGGGGCGGCGGCGGCGTCATGGAGGCCGCCTGCCGCGGGGCCCGCTCCGCCGGCGGGCACACCATCGGCATCCTGCCCGGCCATAACGCCGCCGAGAGCCCGCCCAACCCGTGGGTGGAGTTCCCCGTGTTCACCGGCATCGGCTACGCCCGCAACTCGGCGGTCGCCCTCACGGGCGACGCCGTTATCGCCGTTGACGGCGCCTACGGCACCCTGAACGAGATCGCCTTCGCCCTTATTCACGGCGTGCCGCTGGTGGGTCTGGACACCTGGGACTTCGCATATCACGGCCACGACGGCAACAGGATAGTCCGCGCCGACAGCGCGGAGGAGGCGGTGGAGAAAGCGATTGAGATGGCGGAGCGCCGGCGCTCCCGTGCGGCCACATGAGCGAGGGGAGCCGGCGCCCGTCATGAGCAGCGGGATTCGCTCCATACGCTCCCGCGAGATCCTGGACTCCCGCGGCAACCCCACCATAGAGGCGGAGGTGGTGCTGAGCGACGGCGCCTCCGGCCGCGCGGCAGTCCCCTCCGGCGCTTCCACCGGGATCTACGAGGCGCTGGAGCTGCGGGACGGCGATCCGAATCGCTACGGCGGCAAGGGCGTCCTCAAAGCGGTCGCCAACGTCAACGATATTATCGCGCCGGCGCTGGCGGGGATGCCCGCTGACGACCAGGAGCGGCTGGACAGGGCATTGCTGGCCCTGGACGGCACGCCCAACAAGTCGCGACTGGGCGCCAACGCAATCCTGAGCGTATCGCTGGCGGCGGCGCACGCCGCCGCTGACCACGCCTCCCTTCCACTATATAAATACCTGTCACAGGGAAACGCCGAGCTCGTGCCCTTGCCCATGTTCAACATCCTCAACGGGGGCAGGCACGCCCAAGGGTCGGTCGATTTCCAGGAGTTCATGGTCGCCCCGGTAGGCGCCCAGTCCTTCGCGGAGGCGCTGCGCATGGGCTCCGAAGTGTACCACGCCCTGGGCCGCATCCTCCACGATGACGGGCTGCCGACGACCGTCGGCGACGAGGGCGGGTTCGCGCCGCCGCTGCCCCGCAACGACGACGCCGTGACGCTCGCCCTGCGGGCGATCGAGGCCGCCGGCTACCGCCCCGGCGAGGACATCGCGCTGGCCCTCGACCCCGCGACCTCCGAGGTCGAGGCGGACGGACGCTACGTCCTCGCCCAGGAGGGCCGCACCCTGTCGCCGGAGGAGATGGTCGACCTGTGGGAGGGCTGGCTGGATCGCTACCCCATTGTCTCCATCGAGGACGGGATGGCGCAGGACGACTGGCCGGGCTGGCAGCTCCTCACCCAGCGGATCGGATCGCGGGTGCAGCTAGTCGGCGACGACCTGTTCGTGACCAACGTGGAGCGAATCCAGCGCGGCGTGGCGGAGCGTTCCGCCAACTCGGTGCTCATCAAGGTGAACCAGATAGGCACGCTGACGGAGACGCTGGCGGCGATAGCGGAGTCCGCCGCAGGCGGATGGTCTTGCGTTATGTCGCATCGAAGCGGCGAGACGGAGGACACGACGATAGCGGACCTGGCGGTGGCCACCGGCTGCGGCCAGATCAAGGCCGGGGCTCCCGCCCGCAGCGAGCGCACGGCGAAGTACAACCGGCTGCTGCGCATCGAGGAGGAGCTGGGGGAGCGGGCGCGGTTCGCGGGACGGGGTACGCTGGCGCGGGGATAGGCGTCGACCAGTCCAGCCCCTGCTAAGGCGGAATCCAACTCATCGGCGAAACGAGAGAGTGAGAGGAGGTCCCCACATGACCATGGAGATCAACAGCGCAGGCGTGCTCGGCGGCGGCGTCATGGGCGCCGGCATCGGCCAGGCCCTGGCCGTCGGCGGCCTCAAGGTCACCATCCGTGACCTGAACGACGAGCTTCTGGAGAAGGCCCGCGCCACCATCGTCGACGGCCGCTTCGGCCTGAAGCGAGGCGTGGAGCGGGGCAAGACCAGCCAGGAGCAGATGGACAGCGCCATCGCCAGCCTGTCGTTTACCACCAGGCTGGACGACCTCAAGGACGTCGACCTGGTGATCGAGGCGGTGCCGGAGGACCTGGACCTGAAGAAGAAGGTCTGG
>MGNZ01000032.1:0-951 GCA_001795235.1 Chloroflexi bacterium RBG_16_64_32
GCGGTGCCGAGGCTGGACGCCGCCCTGTTCGGGGAAGCGCAGTCGCGCATCCTGGTGGCCGTGGCGCACGACAGGCGTGACGACCTGCTGGCGATCGCGCGGGGCATGAACGTCCCCTTCGCCTTCGTGGGCCCCGTACGGGGCGACCATCTTCGGTTGTGGTCAGTGGACCTGCCGCTGGGGGAGCTGCGCGAGGCCTACGAGGGCGGGCTGGAGCGGGCGCTGGAGGGATAGCGGTCCCCACCGTGCGGTACGCGTTGGCATATCCAAAGCCCAGCCTCCTGAGCTGGATACTTTTGGCCGTTTACATCACAGTCTTCATCTTATTCATGGTTCTCGGCCCCTTGATCTTGAAGGTGATCTTCGGCTACCTAGTTATCCTGCGCGTGCTCCGACTCATGACCGGCACGCTCCTGAAACAGTTCGTTGAGATTGGCGACGAGACCCTTCGCTTCCGACTTGGCGTCCTGCCACCCTACAGGCTGAGTTACTCGGACGTCGCCGCAGTGGGAGAGGCGCCTGGAAGGCCGAACAATGCGTGGACAGGGCTTGTGAAGATGAGCGGCCTCCAATTGTTCAACAGCAATACTGAGCTGTTGTTGCGGCGCAGGATATGGGTCGTGGCGTTGGCACCGATTCCGATCCCACTGCCCGCGAGAGCGATCCGGCTGCCGTTGCCGCTGCCCGAGCAGGAGACGTTCATTGAGGATCTGCGGACCCGACTGCTGGCGGCCTGACCCCGGGTTGACGGGCGACGCACATTCGTTCTAGAATTCTCGTGTGGATGAAATGTCGATGAAAGTTGTGGATAAGCCGCTTGCAGGGGCAAGCGGGAGGCCCCCTATGATTACCACAGTGAGGAGAGTCGCATGAAAGTCGTGTTCATGGAGGAGGTCGAAGGCACCGCCCGCGTGGGCGAGGTGAAGAACGTAGCCGACGGCTTCGCCCGAA